>JAQWOW010000215.1 GCA_029245665.1 Polaribacter sp.
GCTTTAGCAGCTACTTTAGAAATTCCTGCATCAGCAGCCATTGCATCGATTAAATCAGACTTGTTCATAATAAATAGGTTTTAAATTAATTGAATATAGTTTTTTTTAGCTTCAAAAAGCTTAACAAATATAGACGGATTAAGGGTTTACGCAAATTTGAGTGCTAAAAAAGCACCTTTTTGTTAATAAATGTATGTAAATTGTTAATAAGCATAGTTGAAAAATATTAAAATCGTTAAAACCTTATTCATAAAGGCTTTAAATGAATTTTGCTTCTGTGGAAAAAGTGAACCCATTTAATAAACTTTTTGCATCCATTTTTCTCTTTCCAGATAATTTGATTTCATCTACAATTATAAATCCATTTTTAACAGCAATCTTAAGTTCTTTTTTTGTAAAAATGATTTTACCACTGACAAAAGAATGTTTTCTCTTTTCTTTTCTTATGGCATAAATTTTTGTAGATATTTCATCTTCTTCATTTTTAAGAATTGTCCAAGCAGCAGGAAAAGGGTTTAGACCCCTAATTTTATTATAAATATTATCTAAGGAATCCGTCCAATCAATTTTGCAATTTTCAGGGTTTAATTTAGAAGCTGATTTTTCTTCTAAATTAGGTTGTTTTCTTGTTGAGAAATTTTCAGTTGAAATTAAATCTACTGTTTGTGAAACTAAATTAGCCCCTAAAAACATTAGTTTGTCATGAAGTGTTCCAACAGTTTCATCGCTTTTGATACTTATTTCTTGTTGCAAAATAATTTCTCCTGTGTCAATTTTATCATCAATAAAAAAAGTTGTAACACCTGTTTTTGTCTCTCCATTTATAATAGCCCAATGAATAGGAGCTGCACCTCTATATTCTGGTAACAGAGAGGCATGTAAATTGAAAGTACCATACTTAGGCATTTTCCATACTATTTTTGGCAACATTCTAAAGGCAACTACAATTTGTAAATCTGCTTCTAAATTTTTAAGCGCTCTATTAAAAACTTCATCTTTTAAATTTGTAGGTTGCAGTATTGTTAAATTTGTCTCCGAGGCATATTTTTTTACAGCAGATTCATTTAATTTCCTACCTCTCCCTGCAGGTTTATCAGGTGCTGTAATTACACCAACCACATTATAATTATGCACTACTAAATGTTTTAAAATAGTAACAGCAAACTCTGGAGTTCCCATAAAAACAATGCGTAAGTCTTTCATAACTATGAGTTTATTTGGTATTTATTTAGGTGATTTATTTGAATTTTATCGTCTGATAATAATTGACGTAAATGTATTAAAATCTCCCTTTCATTAGCAATTAAAGAGACACTTATTTCTGAGGATGACAAACTCTTTTTGACTTTTAATAGATGTATTATTTCGAGAGATAGGTTTGGGTTTGGTTTTGAGTTTTCAGAAATGCAAACATCACAGATGCCACATTTTTTAGTTTTAAATTCATCAAAATAATTCAACACTTGAATACTTCTACAAATTTTGTCATTATTTAAAAAAGCAATTAAACTATCAGATTTTTTCTTCTTCTGAATTATAAATTGTTTCAATTCTTTTGAGAATCTATTTACCGTGTAATCATCTTCCCTTGGAAGTAGAAAAAGAAGGTCTACTTTATTTTTAACAGGAGTGTATTCAATGATATTGTCATTTTGTAAATACGCTAAATTTGAGGCAACCTGCTTTGTTGTAATTCCATTTTTCTTTGCAATATAAAACTCATCAATCTTAACTTCTTGCTCAAATAAGCCCGCGTATGATCTTAAAATTGAATTGGTAAACTTTTTTATAATTGTATTTTGATTGAGATAATTTAAAACTGTTTTACTACTTACAATAAAACGTAAAGTAGATTTTTTATTGTAGTGGTTATTGATTTCTAGTATGCCGCTGTTTGAAAGCATTTTAATAGCCGTATCTACCTTTGAGACCGAAAAATTATATTTTTCAGAAAATTCTAAAAGATTAAAAGGATGAGGGTTTTCATTAAATTCTCCTAAAGAAATTGTGAAATTCTGATATAGTTTTTTAAGGATTTCTTTTATATCTTTTAAGGTCAATTGGGTTTTTTCTAACCTTTCTTTAAATAATAACGTATCATTTTTATTAAACAATAAAACTGCAAATGATTTTTTTTGATCCCTACCAGCTCTTCCCGTTTCTTGTACATAATTTTCGATACTAGAGGGTAAATCTAAATGGATAACTAAGCCCACATTTGCTTTGTCTATTCCCATACCAAAGGCATTTGTAGCTACGATAATTGGCGTTTTTTCGGTCATCCAGTTTTCAAAAGAAATATTTTTTTCAATGGATGACATTCCACCGTGATAAAATGAGCTTTTAAAATTTTTTGAATTTAAAAAAGTAGCAATTTGTTCTGTTTTTTTTCTCGAATTAACGTAGACAATTGCTGGTTTTTTTGTTTTGGTGAAAATTTGAATTAACCGCTGTAATTTATCTTCAATTGTAAATATTTGATAGGCTAAATTTTTTCTAAGAAATGATTTTCTAAAAACTTTAGGTTCTTTTAAATCAAGATTTTTAGTAATGTCTCTTATAACTTTTTTATTTGCAGTTGCTGTTAAAGCAATAAAATTAACATTGGCCTTTAACTCTTTTAAAATTCTAATATTTCTGTAAGAAGGTCTGAAATCGTGCCCCCATTCAGAGATACAATGCGCTTCGTCAATAGCAATTAAATTGATCGCTAATTCTTTTATTTTTTGTTGTATAAAATAAGATTGAAGTCTTTCTGGAGAAATATATAAAAATTTAAAGCCCCCAAATTTAATATTATCAAATAAGGTAATGAGTTCATCCTGACTTTTCCTAGAAGGAATGTGAATTGCTTTAATTCCTCTTTTGTTTAAGTTTTCTACTTGATCTTGCATTAGGGCAATTAAGGGAGATATAACGATGCAAACACCTTCTTTTGATAAAGCTGGAATTTGAAAACAAATTGATTTCCCTCCTCCTGTAGGAAGCAATGCAATGACATCATTTTGTTCTAAAACGGATGTAATAATTTCTTCTTGTTGGGGTCTAAACTCTGAATAGTTCCAATATTTTTTTAATATTTCTTTTGGTGCAATCATAAATCACAGGAGAGTGAATTAATAATGAAATTTGTTCTGTCCTTTATGGAGCCAAAAGGTACGTTAATAATAGTATAACCAAGATCTAAATAGGCTTTCATTAAAAAAACATCAATTTCAACAGTTTCTTCAAATGACTCATAACGTTCATTATCTTTTTTATGAATTTCTTTCCAGGGAGAAAAGTGAAAAATTTTATCGTATTTGTAGTGTTTGCTTTTTTCTTTAAAAGATGAAGGGTATTCAGTTTTAAAATAATCCATATAGGCATGAATATCCGGAATTCCTCTATCAAAAAAAACAATTTCAGATTTAGACTTATTGGCTTCCAAATATTGTTGTTCTCTGCCCTTTAATACCATTTCACTAAACAATAGTGGTTTGTTTAAGAACAATTGATCTATTCCTTTTTGTCGAGCATTTAAAATTACCTCTCTAGAAACTTCGGGGAAGCACTCATATGCTAACTTCATCAATTCATTTAAAACTGAAGTTTTTCCTGTTCCTGGCCCACCAATTAAAAGATTTTTTTGCTGCATCTCACAAAAATAATTTATTCCCTTCATAAAACTAATTTTTAATGTAATTTTGTGTTCCTTGATTCGTAATTAATTTAAAAGAAAATTTTTTTATGAGTAATAATAAAGATTTCTATGCAAATTTAAAAGCACAATTAGATGATACTACAATCTTTCCTGCTGATTATATGTATAAATTTATTGTTCCTACAGATTTTAATCAGGTTCAAGAGGTTGAAGAGTTATTTAACAACTCTGGAGCTATTATCAATAAAAAAAAATCAAAAACAGGAAAATATATTAGTGTTTCTATCGTATTAAAAATAGAAAGTTCAACCAAAGTAATTTCATATTACAAAAAAGCACAGAAAATTAAAGGAATAATTTCGTTATAATTAATAGTTTATGAAAAAAATAGTTTTAGTATTTGTTTTAAGTTTTTCAGTATCAGTATTTTCTCAGAAGAGAGATAAAACGCTAATCACTATTGATGGTGAAAAAATAACAGTTTCAGAATTTAAAAGAACTTATGAAAAAAACTTGGACGTTATTGAAAGTCAAGATTCTAAAAACCTTATCAATAATTTAGACTTGTTTATAAATTTTAAGTTAAAGGTGAAAGAAGCTTATGCACTTAAATTAGATACGCTTTCGTCTTACAAAAAAGAAATAGAGACCTACAAAAACCAACTTTCCGCACCTTATTTACAAGATACCACATTCCTAGGGCAATTGGTGAAAGATGCTTATTTTAGGACAAAAAATGAAGTAAAAGCAAAGCATATTTTAATAAGAATGAAAAAAGATGCTTTGCCAAAAGATACTTTGATAGCCTATACTAAAATAATTAAATTGAGAGACCGAATAATTGCTGGTGAGGATTTTGAAGCAATTGCTACGCAGTTTTCTGAAGATAAATCTGCTCGAAATGACTCAAAAACAGGAAGAAAAGGAAATGAAGGTAATTTAGGCTATTTTTCAGCATTTAGAATGGTATACCCCTTTGAGGTTGCAGCATATTCTACAAAAGTTGGTCAAATCTCTATGCCTTTTAAAACTCAATACGGTTATCATATAATGAAAGTTGATGCTGTAAGAGAATCTAAAGGAGAAATTGAAGCTGCACATATTTTAATCAGAGATACTTCAGTTAAAGGCAAACAAAAGATAGATAGTATTTATGATAAATTGAATCGTAATGAGAAGTTTGAGGATTTAGCGAAACAGTATTCTGAGGATCCAGGTTCAAAAAATAATGGTGGTAAATTAGGGAAGTTTGGTTCAGGAAGAATGGTAAAGCCCTTTTCAGACGCAGCATTTGGCTTAGAAAATATAAATGACTTTTCCGAACCTTTTAAAACAGATTTTGGTTGGCATATTGTAAAGTTACTTAAAAAGCATCCTGTAAAATCTTTTGAAGAAATGAAAATGGATTTAAAGAAAAAAGTAAAAAATAATTCTAGAATGCAATTGTCAAAAAAAGCAGTTGTAAATAAATTAAAAAAACAATATTCAATAATAGAAAATGAAGAAGCAAAAATTATTTTAAACAAAAAAAATATAAGAACAGTTTCTAAAGATTCTTTGCAAGGTACAATCATCACTATAAATAATAAGAATATTTCTCAAGAAGAGTTTGTCAATTATATTAAGAATAGAAGAAACTTGCCAATTTTTAAACTTTTTGAAAACTTTAAAGATGAGCAAATTATGGAGTATTACAAAGAGAATTTAATCCACACAGAACCAGAGTATGCCTATATTCTTAATGAATATCAAGATGGATTATTGCTTTTCGAGTTAATGCAAGAAAAAATTTGGAGCGCTTCATCTAAAGACACACTTGGTTTAAAAAAATATTTTACAACCAACTCCAAGAAGTATAAGAGTGATGATTTAAAAAGTGTCAAAGGTCAGGTTATGAATGACTATCAAAATTTCTTAGATAAAAGTTGGATAGAAGAATTAAGAAATAAGAGTGAAATTAAAGTTGATAAAAGACAATTTAAAAAGTTAATTAAATTCTACGAAGAAAAAGAATGAAGTCACTAATTGCCTCGTGTTGTCTTATTTTTTTAATTTCTTGTGATCTTTTTGATGTTCAGGAAAAACAGCGAACGAATAACGAAATTCTTGCCATAGTTAATACGGAGAAATTTTTTAAAAAGGATTTAACAATTCTTTTACCTCAAAATATTAATAAAATAGATAGTCAACTTTTAGTTAAAAGCTATATACAAGATTGGGCAATTAAAAAACTATTACTTGAAAAAGCTGAAAATAACAGCTCTTTAGAAACGGTTAATCAAATAGATGATTTGGTAAAAGATTATAAAGAAAGTCTATTGATAAATAATTATAAAGAGCAACTTGTAAAGCAAAAATTAGATACAATAGTAACCGAAAAGGAGCTCGAAGAGTATTATTTATTAAATAAAGAAAATTTTAAATTAAACGAAGAGTTAGTTAAAATAAAATTCCTTCATATAGACAATACTATAAACGATAAAAAAGAAATTTTAAAGCTCTTTAAATCTGATGACATTTTAGATTTAGAAGAATTAGAAAAACAAGAATTAAGCTTCAAGTTTCATCAATTTAACGACTCCACTTGGACACAATTAGATAACGTTTTGTTAAAACTTCCTTTTTCAAAAGAAAAACTGTTAAAAAAAACAAAATTCATTCAAAAGCAAGATTCAATAGGTTTATATTTGGTCGCTATTAAAGATGTCTTAGAACTAAAATCTATTGCACCTTTGAGCTATGTAATACCTACAATAGAACAGATGATTTTACACAAACGTAAAATTCAATTAATAAGAGATATTGAAAAAATAATAATTAAAGATGCAATACAAAACAACAATTTCAAAATATATTAGGTTATCACTATTTACTTTTTCTTTAGTTTTTATAGGGTTACAAGTTTCTGGACAAAAACTAAAAATAGATGGAGTAGTCGTTGTTATCGGTAAAAATATTGTTTTAGACTCCGATATTGATAAATTTAAACAAGAAGTAGAATTAAGAAGTGAAGGGAAAATAAAAATTACTGACTGCGAAATGTTAGAAGAATTAATGCAGCAAAAATTAATGTCTCATCATGCAGTTATTGATAGTATTACTGTTGCTGATGAAGAAATTTCATCCAGAGTAGACAGAAGTATACAGTATTTTACGCAACAATATGGTAGCATTGAAAAAGTGATTAAAGCATATGGATTTAACGATTTAGATGATTTAAAAAGAGAATTAAATTCAGTTCAAAAAGAAAATATTTTAATAGAGAAAGAGCAACAAAATATTACAGAGAAAATCGATGTAACTCCAGAGGAGGTTCGTTTGTATTATAATGGATTGAAAGAAAAAGAAGAATTACCTCAATTTCCTGCAGAAATAGAATTAGCCCAAATAGTCATTAAAGCTATACCTACCCCAGAAGAAACAGAAAGAGTAATCAACAAGCTCAATGAAATAAAAAAACAAATAGAAGACGGTTCTAATTTTAAAATGAAGGCGATTATTAATTCTGATGATCCAGGTGTTACAAGCAATGGTGGTGAGTATTCCGTAACAAAAGAATCTAGTTTTATTAAAGAGTTTAAAGAAATGGCATTTACCTTAGATGTTGGGCAAGTTTCAAAGCCTTTTAAATCAGATTTTGGCTATCATATTATGCAATTAAATGCCATTAAAGGAAATACTCGAGTCGCTTCTCATATTTTAATGCAGTTAAATGTTCCTGAAGAAAAGTTAAATGAAATTAAAAGAAAAGCTGAAAAAATTATTTTAGAAATTAGAGAAGGAAAGTTAACGTTTAATGATGCTGTAAAGAAATATTCTAATGATGACGACTCAAAGAATAATGGGGGTCTCATTATAAACCCATCTACTGGAGAATCGAAATTTGATTTAACAAGAATGGATCCTGCTTTTTATGCAAGAGTTAGCGATTTAAAAAAAGGTGAAATGACAGAACCTTTTTATGATGAAGAAAGGTCTGGTAGTAAAATGTTTAAGTTTATTTTAATGAAAGATAGAACAAACACACATACTGCAGACATCATTGAAGATTACGTTAAAATTCAACAATTGGCGCTTCAGAAAAAGAAAGAAGAAACCATTACAAAATGGTCCAAAGAAAAGATAAAAGATACGTATATTAAAATTGGAGAAGTTTATAATAAGTGTACATTTGATAAGAACTGGAAAAAAGAAATAAGCAAATAATGTCTGATGTGGAAGCTGTAAAAGATCTAGTTCTTAAATATGACACCCTAAAAATAGAAATAGGGAAGGTTATTATAGGTCAGCATGAAGCTATAAACTTTACCTTATTATCTATTCTTTGCGGTGGCCATTCACTTTTGATAGGTGTACCCGGTTTGGCTAAAACATTGCTGGTTAATTCTGTTTCAGATGCTTTAGGATTGCGTTTTAAAAGAATACAATTTACTCCAGATTTAATGCCTTCTGATATTTTAGGAAGTGAAATTTTAGATGAAAAAAGACATTTTAAATTTATAAAAGGACCAATTTTTTCTAATATTATACTTGCAGATGAGATAAACAGAACTCCTCCTAAAACTCAAGCAGCTTTGTTAGAAGCAATGCAAGAAAGGTCTGTTACTGTTTCTGGAAATCATTATAAATTAGATTTACCTTTTTTTGTATTAGCAACTCAAAACCCTATTGAACAAGAAGGAACCTATCCTTTGCCAGAAGCTCAGTTAGATCGTTTTATGTTTTCAATCAATTTAGAATATCCTTCATTCAGTGAAGAAGTAGAGGTTGTAAAAAGTACGACAGGTAATGATGCCCAAATTATAAATTCATTATTTTCACCTGAGGAAATTGTTGCAGCACAGAAGTTGATACGTAAGATTCCGATTACAGACAATGTTATTGAATATGCCGTTGGCTTGGTTCGAAAAACACGACCGAAATCTAAACAAGCAACAGAATTGGTAAGGTCTTATTTAGATTGGGGTGCAGGTCCCAGAGCTTCTCAAAATTTAATTCTTGCAGCGAAGGCCCATGCAGTTGTTAATGGGAAGTTTTCTCCGGATATAGAAGACGTAAAAGCTGTAGCTAAGCCTATCTTATCTCATAGAATTGTAAAGAATTACAAAGCAGAAGCTGAAGGAATTACCATATCTAATATTATAAAATCGCTCTTGTAACTTTTTAACGATATTCTAATTCGCTTTTCTAACTTATTTTGGTTCCCCTCTGTATTTTTTGTAGTTTTTTTAAAAATAAAAAAATCAATCTTTGAGAAAAGAAATAGGAGAAAAGAGATTCTATATATTTAAGATGTAGAAAATTGATATTACTTAATTTTCAAAAAAACTAAATACATTTCCACCATATCGTTTATCATAACTATGATTTTCATGATTAGATAAGTCTGTATGTTTAGAATGTTCAATTATTAAAACTCCATCAACATTGAGTAATTT
>JAQWOW010000238.1 GCA_029245665.1 Polaribacter sp.
GCATGATTTAAACTTTCACACAACTCCCAAACTTTTTTAGAACTTCCTGCTGCAATGACTAATTTATCAGCTTCAAAAGTTTGCGCTTTCGTATTGACAATCCATTTATTTTCTTGATGAAAGATAGAATTCACTCCATGATTTGTGAACACTTTAATCCTTAACTTATCAACAGATTTTTGGAAACAATCTATAATTGCTTGACTGGTATTTGATTGCGGAAAAACACGATGATCATCTTCAATTTTTAGGGGAACCCCTTTTTTATCGAACCATTCAAAAGTATCTCCCGTCATAAATTGATGAAAAGGCCCAAGCAATTCTTTTTCACCTCTTGGATAAAATTTCACCAATTCTTTTGGCTCGAAACAAGCATGGGTTACATTGCATCTTCCACCCCCAGAAATTTTCACTTTTTGTAAAACATCTTTCCCTTTTTCTAAAATAGTAATCTCCAATTCAGGATTCTTTTCTTTCGCATTGATAGCGGTAAAATATCCTGCTGCACCACCTCCAATAATGATTACTTTGCTCATAAAACCATTTCTGCATAGGTAAGAATTGTTTCAAATCCTTTATTTTTAAAATAAGCAGGGGTTGCTGAATTTCCTGTTGCTAAAATAAAATCTCCTCCCCAAGCTCCTAAACTTTTTATTTCTCCAAAATAATCTGGAAACAACTTTTCTTTTACTGGTTTCAGTTTGATAATCGAACTGACAATTTTTTCATGTTCAATAATCAATCTATTAAAATCTTCTAATGATGTTGCTTCCAAAAACGCATCAGAAATCCCTGAAATTATTTCTATTTCTTTTTCAATATTCTGATTACGTTCTCTAAACTTCGCAATTCCCTCTTTAGAATTTTGTTTTTCATTCAGATGCACAAAAAACAAATTTTCTTTGAATATTGGATTAAAAACTACTTGATGTACCATTGGTTTTTCATCCTTTATTTGATACAAAATCGGTACATCATTTTGAGCACAAGCAATGTCATAACCACTTCCTTTAAAAGAGTTCCAAAGTAGTTTAAAAGGATCTACTTTTGCCCAAGAAGCAATCGAATTTATTAAAGTTGAAGAACTTCCTAAACCCCAATTTCTTGGAAAAGTAAGTGTTGTTTTTACCATATATCCATTTTCGGAATTCAAAAAATTAGAATTCAGACTTCTTGCCTCTTTTAGGATCTCTAAAAGTGTTTCTGCAATTACCTCCGCATTTCCCTCTGTTTCTGAATTAAAAGTACAACTCACCAAACGGAATTTTGTCAAATCAAAAATAGCTTCAAACCAACAGGCTCCTTCATGTGTAAAACTACCCCAAATCAGCTGTGATTCTTTGATTTTTTCAACACTTAAATCTTGACCAAATTTTGTTGGAACTGCCAAAGATTTTGCACCGTCTAATACGAAGTATTCCCCTGTTAATAGCAGCTTTCCGTTAGAATAAAAGTTTCTCATTTTCTCAAAGCGTTTATTTTTTCAACAACGGCAGCATGCGAAACAGTTCTTTTTTCAAAATAAGCACTAATAAACTGTTTCTCCTCGTCATTCACTTCAAATTGATTTAAAATATTCTGCAAATGCATTTTCATATGCCCGTGCTGAATTCCCTTTGTGGTTAGAGCTCTTAGAGCTGCAAAATTCTGAGCCAACCCGGCTGCTGCCGTAATTTGCATTAAGGTTTTTGCAGATGGTTTTTGCAATATTTCTAAAGACAACTTTGCCATTGGATGCAAGGCTGTTAGCCCACCAACAGTTCCCAAAGCCAAAGGTATTTCAATCAAAAATCTAAAAATTCCGTCATTAATTTCACAATGAGATAAACTCCTATATTGCCCAGATCTTGATGCATAGGCATGTGCTCCTGCCTCTACTGCCCTAAAATCATTACCAGTTGCTAAAACAACGGCATCAATCCCATTCATAATCCCTTTATTATGCGTCACGGCACGATACGGTTCTATTTCTGCAATTTTAACTGCTTGATAAAATTTTTCTGCAAATTTATGTGGGTCCTCTCCTCCCAATTCTTCAATCTTACAACTGACTTCAGCGCTTACCAAACATTCAGGAACATAATTGGATAGAATACTCATTACGATTTCTATGTCCTCTTTTTCAAACCGCTTTGCAATGGCTTCTAAACAAGAATTGATAAAATTGGCACCCATCGAATCTTTCGTCTCAAATGTAACCTCTAATTGGAAATAGTTCGGCAATGTATCCGTTTTGTCAACCAATTGAATGTCTAAAATTCCACCACCACGTTTTTCCATATTTTTAGTAATGGAGGCTGTCGATTGTAATAATTCAGCTTTGTTTTTTATGAAATAATCTTCAAGTTCAGTTACATCATTAGCATACATAAAATGGACGTGCCCAATTTTTGTTGTGCCAATAACTTTCGTTTTAAAGCCATCCCTTGTACTCCAAAATTTAGCGACTAAAGAGGCTGCGGCAACCACAGAACTTTCTTCAACAACCATCGGAATTACATAGGGTTCACCGTTAATAATAAAATTCGGTGCAATACCATAAGGAATGTAAAAATTAGAAATTGTATTCTCTATAAAATCGTCATGTAATTGTTGTAAAGCAGCATCAGTATTCCAATACTGGGTAATAATTTTTACAGTTTCAGATTGATTCTGAAAATAGTTTTCAGCCAACCAATTTATTTTTTCGTTCTTACTTAACTTAGAGAATCCTGAAATAATTTTACGCATTTATTTGGGTATAAATCTATCAAAGACAAAGATAAGTCAATCTACAAGAACAGTAAAGTATATTGAAGATTTCTACTTTTTTAAGATATTTTTTGCTCATTTTTACGTAAACTTGGCTGAGTTTATCATACATCCTTGTTTTTATTTAGATGATACTCTTCTAAATTGAAAAATAAAAATAACAAATTTTTATAAAAACACTGAACAAACAAATTAAATAGAAATAAAAATACAAATTATGAGTAGCACTGATAAATTATCGCATCAAAAAGAGTTATTTGGACATCCGGTAGGCCTATATGTATTGTTTTTCACAGAAATGTGGGAACGTTTTTCCTATTATGGAATGCGAGCAATATTAGTTTTGTACCTAGTAGCACAAACTCAAAGTGAAAACTCAG
>JAQWOW010000243.1 GCA_029245665.1 Polaribacter sp.
TTTTTGTTTAAAACTAACAAATATACTATTTTCAAGAGAATAGAAAGTGTTTTTGTTTATTTTTAGATCTTTAAAAAATTAGTATTAAAAGTTAATAATGGAGCTTTAAATTTTATTCATAATTTTTTAAAAAAAAGCACATATTAAATTGTAACAAAACTGTTGTTTGTAAGTCAATTAATAAAAAATCATTCTATGAAAAAAAGTATTTTATGTGTCCTCGTTTTTATTCTTTTACCATTTTCTTTAATAGGACAGGAACAGGAACAGGGACAGGTAAAAGGAAAAATCACAGATTCTAAAAATCACCCTCTTTCAAATGTTAGTATTTATTTAGACAAATCAATCACCGGTACCACATCGAATAACGATGGAGGCTATGTTTTAAACTTGAGCAAAAAAGGAAATTACATCATTGTTTTTCAATTTTTAGGTTATAAGGCAGTCACTAAAAAGATTGAAATTATTTCTTTTCCATACGAACTAAACATAATATTAGAGGAAGAAAATGTTGTTTTAGACGAAATTTCTATTTCAACAAAAGACAATCCTGCAAACAAAATTATTAGAAATGTAATTGCCAATAAAGATAGAAATACAGATAAGTTAGCAAAATATACTGCTAGTTTTTACTCTCGTGGATTATCAAAAATTAAAGAGGCTCCAGAGAAAATTCTAGGACAAGGTTTGGGTGACTTTGGAGGTGGCTTAGACGCTACAAGAAGTGGAATTATTTATCTTTCTGAAACTATCTCTGAAATTGCGTATCAAAAAAGACCTAAAAAATTCAAAGAGACAATTACCGCCTCTAAAAGAAGTGGAAAAGATAATGGTGTAAGTTTTAACAGAGCGGAAGATGCCAATTTTAATTTTTATGACAATAATATTGAGTTTGGGAACGATTTAGTTTCACCAATTTCTATAAATGCTTTTAGGTATTATCGTTTTAAATTAGAAGGAACTTTTTATGATAAGAACGGAAAACTCATTAACAAAATAAAACTCACTCCCAAAAGTAAAAATGACCCTGTTTTTAGCGGTTCTATTTATATTGTAGAAGACGATTGGGCATTGTATGGTGTAGATGTTTCTGTTACTGGGGCGCAAGTAAATATAGTGGCAATAGATACATTAACACTAAAACAAGACTTTAATTATTCTGAAGATAATAAATCGTGGGTATTAATAAGTCAGTCTTTAACATTTAAAGTCGACTTCTTTGGCTTCAAATTCGATGGAAAATTTTCATATGTATATTCTAATTATAACTTTACACCAGATTTTAGAGAAAATACCTTTTCAAACGAGGTCTTATCTTTTGCCAAAGAAGCAACAAAAAAAGACGCTGTGTATTGGAATGAAATAAGGCCAGTTCCACTAACAATAGAAGAGGTTAAAGATTATAAAATTAAAGACAGTATAAAGATTGTTAGGAAGTCAAAAAAATATCTAGATTCATTAAATAAAATTCAAAATAGCTACAATCTACTTTCACCAATCATGGGATATACATATAAAAATTCTTACGAAAAATGGTCTCTGTCTTTTGATGGTTTAGTTCAAGGTTTAGGTTTTAATTCAGTGCAAGGTTTCAATACTTCTATAGGGACTCGTTTTTTTAAAAATGTAAATGACAAAGGAAAATGGTGGACTGCTGGGGCAAAAATTAATTACGGATTTTCTGAGAAACGACTCAGGCCTACTTTCTTTTTTACTAAAAAATGGAACAACGTTACACGAGCAAAAATGACAATTTCTGGAGGAGTTACAACGCCTCAATTTAATGGGAGAACCCCAATTTCTGTTCTCGATAATTCAATTAGATCTTTATTTCTCAGAGAAAATTATTTAAAAATTTTTGAAAAAGGCTTTGTAAGGATCAATTATTCAGAAGAAATTAAAAATGGAATCTATTTTTCTTCAAACTTAGCGTATGCAAAAAGGAAGCCTCTTTTTAATACTAGTAATTTTTCCTTTGCAAGTCAAAAGAAAAACAATCCTTACACTTCTAACAATCCTGTAAGTCCATTAGATTTTGAAAATGCAGCATTTACTGAGCATGAAATAGCAATACTAAACTTAGGTGTAAAATTTGTTTTTGGTCAGAAATACCTGTCTTATCCTGATTCTAAATTCAATATTGGTAACGAGAAGTTTCCCTCTTTAGGTGTTTATTATAAAAAGACTTTTGGGGCTTCAAGGGGTGCTTTCAATTCAGATTTATTTACGGCAAATTTAAAGCAGGATATACATACAGGAAATTACGGAAAAATAATCTATAATGTTAGAGGAGGCATTTTTTTAAAAAAGAAAAAAATTGCTTTTATGGATTATCTGCAAGCCAACGGGAATCAATTAACTTTTGTTACCAGTAATCAATTAAATAGTTTTGGATTGTTAGAGTATTATAATCTTTACACTAATGATAAATATGCAGAAGCACACATTGAACATGATTTTAAAGGAGCTATTCTGGGTAAAATTCCTCTGATAAATAAGTTGAACTTACATTTAATAGGAGGGTCTAAATTTTTATTCATGGCAGCTCAAAAACCTTACACAGAATATTCTGTAGGAGCAGGCAATATTGGTTTTGGTAAATGGCGTTTTCTAAGAATAGATTATGTACGGTCTAATTTTGGAGGAATTAAAAATGATGGTTTGTTGTTTAGATTAAGTTTGTTTAATTAATTTTGGAACATGAAAATTAAAATACTTTTTTTTGGAATTTCATCTGACTTGGTAGGGCTTTCAAATTTAGATTTTGAGGTCGATAAGGCTTTAACAGTAAAAAAATTAAAGATTTTATTGAATAAGAAATATGTTCATTTAAAAAACTTAGATGTATATGCAATTGCTGTAAATGAAAACTATGCAATTGATGATTTAGTTTTAAAAGAGAATGATGAAGTTGCTATTATACCTCCGGTAAGTGGAGGTTAAAGACTATCTAAAATATTTTTTATCAATATAAAAAGTACCAAAAGGTATTATGGAAGCAACTAAAACCATTCCTAAAACTTTGATGCTCCAATTCATCTCCTTTTTTAGTGTAATTGCTAAAACTAGATAAAGCATAAAAAGAATTCCGTGAGGCATTCCAAACATTTTTACAAAACTTGGATCGTTTAAAGCATATTTATAATACAGCCCTAAACTCATTAATAGCAAGTAAGAAATTCCTTCTAAAAAACTTATAATTCTAAAAATAATTTTCATTATACGAAGTATTGAACATTAGATTGTAAAGATACGTTTTGAATTATTATTTTTGCATACCAATGAAGAGAATTTCAATAAAAATTACGTCAGAAAAATTAGACTTAGAAGAGTGTTATCGTTTTGTAACCGATAATTCTTGCGGTGGAATTTCTGCCTTCATAGGCGTAGTTAGAAATGATACCCAAGGGAAAAAAGTTACTCAATTAGATTTTTCCTCATACAAACCAATGGCGATTAAAGAAATGCAGAAAATTGCGATGCTAGCTTTGGATAAGTTTGACATTCAAAAAATAGCGATTCACCACGCTGAGGGGATGCTTCAAGTTGGAGCCATTCCTGTGATTATAACAGCTTCTGCAAAACACAGAAAAGCGGCATTTTTAGCATGTGAATTTGCGATTGATTCACTAAAAGAAACGGTTCCTATTTGGAAAAAAGAATATTTTTCAGACGGTGAAGTTTGGGTGAATGCACACCCGTAAATTATAGTATTGCCTACAATAATGAAAACTTGCATATGATTCACAATTGGTGTTTTTTTACATCAAAATAAAATTATGGCAAGACAAAGTATTTCATTTACACAACCGAATGACGAATGGTTAAAATCCCAAGTAGATAATCATGAGTATTCAAGTAAAAGTGAGCTTGTAAACGACTTAATCAGACAAGCAAGGAAACAACAAAGACAAATAGATTGGATACGCTCTAAGCTAGAAAAAGCTGAGAATAGCGAATTTACGAATGACAGCAAAGAACAGATCTTGGTTCAGTCAAAATCGTTACTTAATGGCTAAATATAAGCTGAGTAATACTGCTAAAGAAGACCTTATTAAAATTCATCATTTTGGAGTTAAGAAATTTGGAATGACACAAGCGGATAAATATTTCGAATCATTTTTCGACTACTTTGAAATCATTGCTGAAAGACCATTCTCTTTTGAATCAGTTGATTTTATAAAAACCGACTATAGACGTTGTCCTTGTGGATCGGATAATATATATTACAGAGTGAATAATGACATTGTGGAAATTATTAGTATAATTGGACGCCAGGATTTAAAAAACATACTCTAGATAATAAGTATAAGCTTGTGGTTTGGCTGACAATTCACGAATTGTCTACCTCCCACTCTAATCTTATACAAAACCGATTCTTTTAGAAGCTTGTATTTGTTTTAAATTCAACCGAATTGCGAGTGTGAATAAATTCTGTAATTATTGCTTTTTGTAGAACTAACGAATACTTAATTTGCTAAATACTGAGACCAACCTTAAGATGAAGAACTATTGATCTTGACTGCTGACCGACTTTGTAGCCATAAATAAAATTGGAGTCCAAACAAAATTGCACCAGACAACAAATGAATGGCTTGCGTTCCAATAGGAAATTCTGCGTAATACATTAAAATTCCTGATATGGCCTCAATAAAAATTAAGAAAACAATCCAATTTACAAGATTGTAGCCCAAGTTTTTTATTTGATTTAGATAAAACATTGCAAAGTTCACTAATACGATAGCAATGGTAAAAGACCTATGAAAATAAAACTTGAAACTTGGATTCATCAAACTGTAATTTTTGTTTTCAAACCCAAAAAGTTTTACTTGTTCGTCTATGAACTGTCTTACCTGAGTGCCCATTGCAATCTGAAC
>JAQWOW010000245.1 GCA_029245665.1 Polaribacter sp.
GGTATTTCAACGGAAACAGGAAGTGTTTCTTCAACAACATCTAGGAATTTAACCGGATGAGCTGTTTCTAGAAAAACCCCAAATTCGTTTTCATTTAACCCGTATTTTTTCAATCCTAAATATCCAACAGCTCCATGAGGATCTGCAACATAACCAGAAGTAGTATAAATTTCTTTCATTGTGTTTCTAGTTGCATCATCTGTAAAACTATAGGAAGAAAATGCACTTCTAAGTGCTTCAATATCGTTGTTAAATAATTCTAGTATTCTAATAAAATTACTTGGGTTACCAACATCCATAGCGTTAGAAATAGTTGCTTTAGATGGTTTAGGGTTGTAAATACCGTCTACAAGATAGTTAGGAACGGTATCATTTATGTTGGTAGAAGCTACAAAATGTTTGATTGGCAAACCTAATTTTTGTGCCATAATTCCTGCGCATATATTTCCAAAATTACCACTAGGTACTGAAAAAACAAGTTCTTTTTGAGTTTTATGAAGTGCTTTATATGCAAAGAAAAAGTAAAACATTTGTGGCAACCAACGCGCAACATTTATAGAGTTTGCTGAAGTTAGTGTTTTGGTAATTTCTTCGTCTAAAAAAGCCGTTTTTACCATTTCTTGACAATCATCAAAAACACCATCTACTTCCAAAGCTTTAATGTTCTGTCCTAAAGTAGTTAATTGTTTTTCTTGAATATCGCTTACCTTTCCTGAGGGATACAAAATTACAACATTAACACCTTTTGCACCTAAAAAACCGTTTGCAACAGCACCTCCAGTATCTCCGGAAGTCGCAACCAATACAGTAACTTCATCCTCATTGTCTTTGTTAAAATATTCCAAACATTGCGCCATAAATTTTGCTCCGACATCTTTAAAGGCCATAGTTGGTCCGTGAAATAATTCTAATGAAGCTGTATTTTCATCAATCTTCACCAAAGGAAAATCAAATGAAACTGTTTTTGCAATAATCTCTTTTAATTTCTCAGCAGGAATTTCATCACCTACAAATTGTTTGATTACTTCAAAAGCGATTTCATGATTTGTGTAATCAGAAATATGATCAATAAAATGTTTGGAGAGCGGAGTGATATTTTCTGGAAAATACAACCCTCTGTCTGGTGCAATTCCATTGACAACTGCGTTTTTGAAAGTTGTTGTTGGAGATTTATGGTGTAAACTGAAATAGTTCATGGGTATTTTTTATTTAGTTGGCTGAGTAGACAGTATTTTTATTCCTTCTTGATTTATTTCTGAAATAAACAGTTCAAAATTAATGCCTGTATTTGAATAGCTTTTTTTAATGCTTTTGTATACGTTTTTAGCAATTTCATCGCCTTTACAAAGTGCAAAAATTGTAGGGCCAGAACCACTAATCCCAGCACCTAAAGCACCCGCTGCCATAGCACTTTCTTTTACCTTGTCAAAAAATGGAATTAAATTTTTTCTAGCGGGTTCTACAATAATATCTACCAGAGAATTACTAATCAAATTATAATCAGATGAATGTAAACCGCTAATCAATCCCCCTACATTTGCCCATTGTGTAACAGCATCTTTTAATGCAATTTCTTTTGGTAATACTTCTCTAGCATCTTTAGTCTTCACCTCTATTTGCGGATGAATTGCAACAACTCTGAGTGCTGAAGGAACAGGTAATTTTATAATTTCTAAAGGCTTGTAACTTCTTACCAAAACAAACCCTCCAAAAATTGCAGCAGAAACATTGTCTGCAATTGGTGTTCCACAAGCAACTTCTTCACCAAACATAGCAAATTTTGTAAGTTCTAATTCAGTAAAGGGGTTTCCTAGTAATTGATTTGTGCCAAAAGCTGCACCAGCTGCACTTGCAGCAGAACTTCCTAGTCCACTTCCTGGAGAGAAACCTTTATGGATTGTTAACGAAATTCCAAAATTGGCATTTGCGTCATTTAATATTTTTTTGACCACTGCACTTGCTGCATTTTTATCAATGTCAAAGGTTAAATCTGCACCCGTAATAACAGTAATTTTAACGCCTTTTTCTTTCGTTTTAGTAAACGTCATTTCATCTCCAACCGAATCAACAGCAAAACCTAAGGAGTCAAATCCGCAAGAAACATTGGCCACTGTGGCGGGAGCAAATATTTTTAAATAATCCATATTTTTATTGATTTGCAATTCTAATTACATCTGCAAATATACCAGAAGCAGTAACTTCTGCACCAGCACCTGCCCCTTTAATTAATAGGGGGTTTTCAGGATATCTGTCAGTAAAAAATAAGACAATATTGTCACTTCCTTCTAAATTGTAAAAGGGATGGTCCGAAGCAATGTGCTGTAAGCCAACATTGGCTTTGCCGTTGACAAATTCTGCCACATATTTTAGACGACAGTCTTTATCATTTGCTTCTTTATAGATGTTTTGAAAATGATTTTCGTTTTTAATTAATGACGTATAAAAATCTTCATTATTTGCGGTTTGCAAACTTTCCTCTGGCAAAAAGGCATTGTTAGAAATGTCATCCAAGTCTAACTGATACCCACTTTCTCTCGCTAGAATTAAAATTTTTCTGGCAACATCAACTCCGCTTAAATCAATTTTTGGATCTGGCTCTGTATACCCTTCTTTTTGAGCTTGTGCAACTACATCATGAAAAGTTGAGTGTTCGTTAAAATTATTAAAAACAAAGTTTAAGCTACCAGACAAAACTGCCTGAATTTTATGAATTTGATCACCAGAATTAATTAAATTCTTAAGCGTGTCTATAATGGGTAATCCTGCACCAACATTAGTTTCAAATAAAAATGAAGCATTGTATTTTCTTGAAACCTCTTTTAAAACTTTATAATTATCAAAGGAAGAGGCGCACGCAATTTTATTGCAAGTTACTACAGAAATACTTTGACGCAGATATTTTTCATATACTTCAGAAACTTGCTGATTTGCGGTATTGTCTATAAAAACACTGTTTCTATGATTTAATTCTTTTACTTTTTCATGAAAACGATCTAGACTTGTAAGTTCTCCATTTTTTAAGTTTTCTTTCCAGTTTTCTAGGTTGATGCCATTGTCGTCAAAAAACATTTTTCTAGAATTTGAGATTCCAATAACTCTAATATTTAACTTTAAGTTTTCTTTTAAGAATTCTCGTTGTTTGTGCAATTGTGCTAAAAAGCGCTCACCAACATTTCCTACGCCAGTTACAAACAAGTTTAATTGCTTTATTCTCTCTCCAAAAAATTGCTCATGTAAAGTATTTAAGGCTTTTTTTGCATCCTTTTTATTGATGACAGCAGAGATGTTTTTTTCTGAAGAACCTTGAGCTATAGCTCTAACATTTACGTTGTTTTTTCCCAAAGAACTAAACATTTGTCCGCTCAATCCTTGGTAGTTTTTCATGCTTTCTCCAACAACAGCAATAATTGCCAATTCATTTTCTACACTAATTGGTTTTATTTTCTTTTTTACGATTTCTATGCAAAAAGTATCCTCTAATAATTCTTTTGCTTTGTGTGCATCATTTTGGTAAATACCAACACAAATAGAGTGTTCAGAAGAGGCTTGAGTGATAAAAATAATGTTGATTTTTTCTTGAGAAAGAGTCTCAAACAACCGTTTTGAAACTCCAGGAATTCCAATCATCCCACCACCTTCTAAAGTGATTAAGCTTATGTCTTCTATGTGTGAAATTCCTTTAACTTCATTGTTGTTTTTAGGGTTGTTAGAAATTAATGTTCCAGGATTTTCTGGATCAAAAGTATTTTTAATTCTAATAGGTATTTCTTTTCTCAAAGAGGGTTGAATAGTAGGTGGATACAAAACTTTTGCTCCAAAATGAGACAATTCCATTGCTTCTTCATAAGAAATTTCTGAGATTGGAAATGCTTGTTTTACGACCCTTGGGTTTGCAGAAAACATTCCAGGAACGTCTGTCCAGATTTGCAATTCTGAAGCATCTAAAGCTGCTGCATAAATTGAAGCAGAATAATCAGAACCACCTCTACCTAATGTGGTTGTTTCATTGATTGTATTAGAAGAAATAAAACCACCTAAAAAAGTAACTTGATGTTTATTTTTGGTGAAAAAAGAAGTAATATTATTCGTTGTAATTTCAAAGTTAACTTGAGCATTTAAGAAATCATTATTGGTAGAAATTAGGGCTCTACTTTCTTCATGAATAGCATCAAACCTCTCTTTTGCAGCATTTGCAATAATGAATGAAGAAAACCTTTCGCCAAAACTAGATATTTTCGCAAGGGTTTTATCAGATAATTCTTGTAATAAATAAATCCCTTCGTAAATAGAAAGTAATCTATCAAACAAGCTGGTAACCTCTTGATTTACTTCTTTTTTATTTGTAGTGATTAAGTCATTGATAATTTGATAATGTACTTCTTTGATAGTTTCTAAAACCTCCTTTGCGGAACTTATATTTTTTAACGCTTTATTAGCACCCAAAATTAGTTTATCAGTCGTTTTTCCAAAGGCAGATACTACTACTGCAATTTTTTGATTTTTAGACTCCTTCTTAACAATTGCTAAGACTTTTTGTATGTTTTCTGAATTTGCGACAGACGAACCGCCAAATTTTAATACTTTCATTGGTAATGAATAGTTTGTGTAATTTTTTATTTAAATTGAGTTTATTTTGAGGTTACTCAAAACAATAATATGACCTATGATGATATGAATATAGTAGAACCCCTAAAGGGTGAATGTTGATGTTGTTGTGTATGTATTTGTGCGCATAGAAATACAAACTACTTGAGTAGTTTTTGAAGAATTAGTATTTGTATTGAATAAATTCACAGGACAAAAATAATAGTATTATTTAGTTTTTTAACTTTCAGGGGGTATTATTTATTTATTTTAACTCATTAATGTGGTATTGTTAAAAATTCCCTATTTCAACTGTTATTTTACTATCATTTAGTAAGTTGATTTGTTTTTTCTTTAATAATTAAGGCAATCGGTTTGTTTTGTATCTTACTTTCTAGCCAAGATAAAATATCTAAATATAAAAAGGCTCTTTTTTCATAAGGATGACTTTCAAATGTTTTTAATTTAGTATGAATTTTTTTGAATTCATTTTTAATTTCATGTGGAAAAACATCACTTAAATCTCTTATTGATGTAAGAAAAACTTTTTGGACTTCTTGTAAATTTTCCATTTTTAACAAGAACTTGTAGGTGTCTACAAACTGTCTTTCTAAGTCATAATCTAAGCCACATTCGTAATGTGCAATCAAGTTTAAAACTCGAGCAAAACACTGTAAATCTTCTGCAGCACTTATGTTTTTTGAGCGTATTATTTTTTGCAAATAAGCAATGCATAACTTGTTTTTACCCATTCCAAAATACAGACAGGCAATCTTATAGTACAATAAAACAATATAATGACCATCGAGTCTATTTTTGTATTGATCTATCTTGTTATTGATACTTTCTACTAAGTATTCACCCTCTTCAAAAGTTCCTTCCAAAAAGTGAAGGTGCAACTTATTGGAATACAAATACAGGAAAATTAATAATTCTGTATTGGTATTCATTGGGATTTCTTGTTTATTTATTTCAGCCTCAAAAAATGTAAGTTCATTTTTAAAAGTAGAAACTTTTTTTACTAAAAACGAGGCTTCTAGCAAGTAGTTTTTAGATTTGAGGTAAAAAACAGGATGCAAGTGAATTAATTTTGAACTGTTAAATAAATCCACACATTTTCTAGCATATTTGTAACTTAACAAAAAGTCTTGAATCAAAAAGCTATGCCATAAATGAGCTTTAAACAACCATAATTTTTCTCTAAAACCAAGTGTTTTGTACTCATATTTTGGCATCCGATCGTTAAAGTATTTGTCAACAAACTCAAGTTCTTTTATGTTTTTTACGTACCCATTTTGAATTAAATGACTATACAATTGAAGCGATAAATTAGAGAGCTTACTTGCAATTACATTTTGTTGGCTTAGTTCTTTTGCTTGGACAGACAATTGGTTTGCTCTGTTGCTTAAACTTCTTGTAATATATTGTGTTTCAATTACTTTTTCGAGCTCTACAATTTCATAAGCAATGTTTTTTTCTTCATTATCTAAAGCCATGTTTTTAGCTTTCTCTAATAATTTTAAACTTTGTTTATAGAGCCCTTTTTGGTATAAGACAGTCGCAAAATCTAACTGTTCTCTAATTTGAATTCTAACATTTTTATGAGCAGGATTTAATCGTAAACTAATTAAAATTTGCTTGTATAAGTGTGCTTTTAAGTTCGAAAGTTGTTGTTTAGAGACAATTCCGCTTCCAATAATTACTTTTTCATCATAGAGTTTAAGTTTCTCTAAGAATTTAAATAAAGAGAAAAATTTAGCATCAATATTTCCTCCTAATCGACCTACATATAAATTGAACTGCCTCTTTTCTGACTTCGTCAAAGACTTAATTAATACAAAAAGAGCATCATTTTGTTGATTGGTTGATGTAACACTTTTACCCATAAAGTACTGGCATTTATATGTTTACGTTTTTATAAATCATGTTAGAAATCGTACAGTTTCGTAAAAATAACTATTTATTTTAATCTCAATAAATATATTTGAGTAAAATTAAGATAATCTTTACTTAAATTATGCAAGATAACAAGGTTCAAATTTTTGACACAACACTGAGAGATGGTGAACAAGT
>JAQWOW010000247.1 GCA_029245665.1 Polaribacter sp.
GGACTAGAAGGAACTTTTACTTTTAAAAACATATCTGTTATAGCTGATAAAAAATTGAGAATAAGTGCAAATGCTAAAATTACTGTTACCAATCTTAACAACTATGGTCTTGCCATAGATGCATTTAATAATAGTTCATTAATTGTAAATGGAACTGCTACTGGAGATCTTAAATACAATAAATATTTAGGCACTACAAACTGGTATTTACTTTCACCTCCTGTAGGTGGTCAAGTATACAATGATGCTTTCGTTACTGACAACTCTATTGATCCAGGAACTGGAACAAATAGAGCTATCGGAACCTATACCACATCAAATGATCAATGGAGCTACATGCAAGGTGGGGATGATGATGCAACTTTTAATCAAGGGAAAGGATATGCAATAAAGAGAAATACAGTAGGTTCGGTGGCATTTTCTGGTAGTATTAAAACTACTGATTTAGAGATTGCTTTGGTTGCTTCTGGAAATGGTTTTAGATTAATAGGAAATCCATATTTATCCCCTATTAACAGTGCTAGTATATTAGCAAGAAGTGAAAATGCACTTGAAACAAAAACCATTTGGATTTGGGATCAGTCTGCAAATAGCGGTGCAGGTGCTTATCTAACCAAAGTAGAAGTTGATAATTGGAACATAGCTCAAGCTCAAGGTTTCTTTGTTCAGGCTGATACTGATGCTGGAAATGTTTTAATGGAAGCAACAGATCGAACTCATACAAACAGTGGCTTCAAAAGAACAGCAGCGAGACCTGAAATTTATTTAAATCTTTCAGATGGAGTAACTAGCAGAGAGGCAAAAATTTATTATATAGAAGGAACCACAACTGGTTTCGACAATGGTTACGATGGACCTATGTTTGGAGGTGTTGCAAATGAATTTGCAATATACAGCCATACAGTCGCAAATGGATCTGGAAGAGATTTAGCAGTACAATCCTTACCAGACAACAATTATGAAAACATGGTTATTCCTATTGGAGTCAATGCTGTATCAGGTACTGAAATAATGATCTCAGCAACTACAAAAAACTTTCCTAGTGGAAAAAATATCTATATAGAAGATAAAGAAGACAACTCATTTACTTTATTAGATGGTTCTTCTAGTTTAACAAGAATTCTTTCAACAGATTTAAAAGGAATTGGACGTTTTTACTTACATGCTACTTCTGGGGTTTTAAATACAGATAATGTTGCATTGAACAACAACATAAGTATTTATACTTCTAATAAAGAAAACCTGCGTATTGTTGGTGTTCAAAACGGAGCAACGAAAGTTCGTTTGTATAATCTACTAGGAAAGCAATTACTAAATACTTCCTTTGAAGGAGATGGTGTAAATAATATTGCATTGCCAAACTTTAATAGAGGTGCTTACATTGTTCAGTTAGAAACTGAATCAGGAATCGTAAACAAAAAAATTATTTTAGAGTAAAAACGGACAATTTATAAAACGTAAAACACAATGAAAAAACAAAATGACACTACATCTGAGAGCATGACGCGTAAAGATGCTCTAAAAAAATTAGGAAACTATGGTAAATATGCAGCATTGACAGCATTGGGAACCTATTTGATATTAAACCCTCAAAAAGCCCAGGCACAAAGCCCTACTGAACCTGGTAGCGGGTTTTCTTAGAACTTTAGATGTTTTCAAATAACTTAAAAAGTACTCATTCAGAAAATGAGTACTTTTTTTGAATAAATAAAGTAATACTCCTTTTTCACTATCTAAACATTCAGAATCATGAAATATATTATATTGTTATTTTTTTTCCTGAATATATCATCATTTACCCTGTTTTCTCAGACTTCACACCTAATAACATGGTTGAAAAATGGCTGGAGGTATTCTTCTTTTCAATTTACTTCAAATAAATAACAATTATTTCTAATCTATTGACGCGACTCAAAATAGACACAAAAAAATTACAATAGAAAATGACGAAAGACCATTATCGGTAACTAGATACCGTTCTCTTTTTTTGTTTTAAATGACTACACTTATTAAATAAGACCCAGACAGAAGTGCACTAGTACACTGTTAAAAAGAATATTTACTGCTATTTTTTTGATCTTTTAAATGCTTTAAGCCTAGATTTTTTGACATTAGAATATCTTTCAATTTACATAAACCTTCTTTCCTATAGAATATTGATAGATGATCTAATAGCAAGTGTCTGAGCTTGATTTAAAAACAGTTTTAATGATCAATGTTAAAAGTTTCTTTGTCTTTTACTGTAAAAAAAATCAATGTATAAATTAAAGATTTCACAATTAAAACAGAATACGTATGGATAAAATATATTAAAACAAAATTAATTGTTTTGAAAAACTAATTTTGTAGATTTGTTTATGAACCAATAATAAATGAGATACTTATGAAATTTAGAATGAAAAACATTTTAACCGTTGTTGCTTTGAGCTTCACGTTAATTTTAAATGCACAATGGATTAAAGACACATCCTGTAACAAAAAAGCAAAAATTATAGCAAACCAAGCAATAGAATACGCTTTTAATTTAGAATACATGGCGGCTTTTGGTGCTGCAAATTCTGCTTTGCTAATAGATGAAAACTGCGGTTGTGC
>JAQWOW010000250.1 GCA_029245665.1 Polaribacter sp.
ATACATGCTTCATAAATTGGCCTTAAAAAGCATATTGCCTTTGGCTGTTTTAAATCATATTAACTCCGAATTAGAAACGATAAAAGAGGAAAATAATATTAGATTAAATGCAGAATTTAATCAACTAATTTCTGACAATATCAAAGACCAACCCGCACCTTTTATTTATGAAAGAATTGGCCAGCGTTTTCAGCACTATTTTATTGATGAAATGCAGGATACTTCTGAGTTACAATGGCAAAACTTAATTCCTTTAATAGACAATGCACTCGCGCAAGAAAATAGTAATTTATTATTAGTAGGAGATGGTAAACAAGCCATTTATAGGTGGAGAGGTGGAAAAGCAGAACAGTTTATTGAGTTAGGTTCTCCAGTGAAAAATCCTTTTCATATCACAAAAGAAATTAAGAATTTAGAAACCAATTATAGGAGTTATTCAGAAATTATAAAGTTTAATAATTCATTCTTTCAGCATACGGCTAATTTTCTTCAAAATGAATCCTATAAAAATATTTTTATAGAAGGGAATAAACAATTTGAAAATAATAAAAAAGGGGGGTTTGTTTCGTTGACTTTTTTAGAGAAAGAAGAAGAAAAAGAAGAAGAAAAACAAAAGTATCCAAAGAAAGTTTTAGAGAAAATACAGCATTTAAAAGATCGTTTTTCTTTGCATGAAATTTGTGTATTAACGAGAACGAGAAATGAGGGTGTATCAGTTGCAAGTTATCTGTCAGAAAACGGAATAGACATTATATCCTCAGAAACACTATTGTTACAAAACTATGCAAAAGTTCTATTTATTATTAGTATTCTAAAGGTTCTAAAAAACCCCAATGATGAAGAAATCCGTTTTGAAATACTGTACTTTCTATACCATCATTTAGACATTAAAGAAACAAAAACATCTTTTTTAAAAAAACTGTCAAAAGCGGATCTCAAGACAATTTTAAATTCTTTAAAAAAGGATGGGGTTTCGTTTGAGGTTTCATCATTTCATCAATTACCATTTTATGAGAAAATTGAAGAAATTATCAGAGGATTCAATTTGGTAAAATCTTCTGATGCCTATATTCAATTTTTTCTTGATATAGTCCTAGAAGAACAAAGAAAAGGGACTGACATTAGCAAATTCCTAGAGTTTTGGGAACAAAAAAAAGAGCGGTTGAGTATTGTGGCTCCAGAAAGTGTATCAGCCGTTCAGATTATGACCATTCATAAATCTAAAGGACTTGAGTTTCCAGTGGTTATTTTCCCCTCTGATGTTGATGTTTACCGACAAGTAAAACCAAAATCATGGTTGGATGAATTGCCCGAAATGTATGACGGTTTCAAAAAGTTATTAGTTGATTACAGTAAAAATTTAAGCATCGTAAGCGAAAGAGGTTTGGCCATTTATAATCATCAAAGAGAAGCGTTAGAATTAGATAATTTTAATTTACTGTACGTCACTTTAACGAGAGCTGTAGAGCAGTTACACATAATTACTGAAAGGAAAATATCCTCTAAAGGAGACGAGAATACTAATTTTTATTCAGGTGTTTTTATCAATTATTTAAAGCAAAATAATATATGGAAAGAAGCTGTTTTGGAGTATTCTTTTGGGTCAGAAAATAGGGTTAGTGTAAAAAAAAATGAAGGTTCAGTTGCTCAAATTCATGATAAATTTATTTCAACTCCTTGGCAAGAACACAATATTATCCTACTACCTGGTGCTTCTAAATTATGGGATACAGAACAAGGAGAAGCTGTTAATTTTGGAAATTTATTTCATGAAATTTTTTCTAAAATTATCACCAAAAATGATGTTGAAGCTATTGTTTCTCAGTATTATCAACAAGGAGTCATAGACGCGAAACAATCAGAATTTATTCTTCAAAGTATTTATAGTGTTGTAAACCATCTAGAATTAGCAGTTTACTATACTGATGGAAACACTGTTTTTAACGAAAGAGAAATTGTAGCGCTAGACAATCAAGTAATCATTCCTGATAGATTGGTTTTTACGAAAGAAAATAAGGTTGTAATTATTGATTATAAGACTGGAGTGTCCTCAACAAAGCACCATCAACAATTGTTAAAATATGAAAGGGTTTTAAATACGATGGATTTTAAAGTTGATAAAAAATTGCTGATCTATATAAACGACAAAATAGATGTTATTAGTGTATAGTCAAAAAAAATAAACTTTGTAACTTTGTATTTGTAAAATTTACAAAAAATGTACTTAAAAATTAAAGATATTCTAAAGAAAGAGCTTCAGGAAATAAAAGAGGCTGGGTTGTACAAAGCTGAAAGGATTATAACAACTTCTCAAGATACAGTAATCCGAGTATCTTCGGGTCAAGAGGTTCTGAATTTTTGTGCTAATAATTATTTAGGATTGTCAAATCATCCAGCGGTAATTCAGGCTGCAAAAGACACGATGGATTCTCATGGTTTTGGAATGTCTTCCGTACGTTTTATATGTGGGACTCAAGATATCCACAAAAAATTAGAGAAGAAAATTGCAAATTTTTATACAACAGAAGACACCATTTTATATGCAGCAGCTTTTGATGCAAATGGGGGTGTTTTTGAACCTTTATTGTCTAAAGAAGACGCTATTATTTCT
Organism: Polaribacter sp.; assembly: GCA_029245665.1. GTDB lineage: Bacteria > Bacteroidota > Bacteroidia > Flavobacteriales > Flavobacteriaceae > Polaribacter. Next base: position 2,612 of record JAQWOW010000250.1, read on the forward strand.
GATAGTTTAAATCATGCATCTATTATTGATGGAGTTCGTTTGTGCAAGGCTGCACGCTACCGATATCATAATAATGATATGTTTTCATTAGAAGAGCAGTTAATTGAAGCAAACAATCAAATGCACCGTTTTAAAGTTATTGTTACTGATGGTGTTTTTTCAATGGATGGTATTGTTGCTAAGTTAGATGAAATTTGTGATTTAGCAGATAAATACGATGCCTTGGTTATGGTAGATGAATGTCATGCAACTGGATTTATAGGCAAGACTGGAAGAGGTACCGTTGAGCTTAAAAATGTAATGGACAGGGTTGATATCATTACAGGAACTTTGGGCAAAGCTCTTGGTGGTGCTATGGGAGGTTACACAACGGGTAAGAAAGAGATAATTGAAATTTTACGTCAACGTTCAAGACCTTATTTATTTTCCAATTCTCTTGCTCCAGCACTTGTGGGTGCCTCTTTAAAAGTATTTGATTTAATTTCTGATGACACTTCTCTTAGAGATAAATTAGAGTGGAATACTAACTATTTTAGAACAGAAATGGAAAAAGCTGGATTTGACTTAGTTGGTGCAAATTCGGCAATTGTTCCTGTTATGGTATACGATGCTAAGCTATCGCAGACAATGGCTCAAAAGTTGCTAGAAAAAGGAATCTATGTTGTAGGTTTCTTTTTTCCAGTGGTTCCAAAAGAAAAAGCAAGGATAAGAGTGCAGTTATCAGCCGCGCACACTAAAGAGCAATTAGACAAAGCCATATCTTCATTCATAGAAGTTGGGCATGCCCTAAAAATTCTATAAGTTCATTGCTGAATTTGTATTTAGTTTGAATGTTTTGTTGAATTTTCTTTGACATTACAACCTACTTTTTTACATTTGTGAATTATATATTATAAATTTTAACTTAAATTATTGAAGATGAAAGTATTAAAATTAGTTGTAATGGCACTTTTAATGGTGTTAACTGTGAATAAAACAACTGCACAAGATTACAACAATCCATGGGCTGTAAGCTTTGGAGCTAATATTGTTGATTATAAGGGATCTTCCGATCTTTCAGGTATTGTGAATGATTTATTGGGTAATACTGATTGGAATGTTTTACCATCTATCTCAAGAATTTCTGCAGAGAAGTATTTAGAGAAAGGATTTAGTTTACAATTAGCTGGTTCAATGAACAAGATTAATCACACAACTACATTAGATGATCAAGATGGTCTTTTGTACTATGCTGTAGATGCAATTGTGAAGTACGATTTAAACAATTTAGTTGGAGACACTTCATGGTTTGATCCTTTTGTGTATGCAGGTGGTGGTTATACATCTATTGACTCTGAAGGAGAAGGGCTATATAATGTAGGTGTAGGTTTTAATACCTGGTTCAATGAAAATTTAGGTTTGAACCTTCAAACAAGTTTAAAAGCTGGTTTTTCTGATAAAGTATCTGATCACTACCAAACTTCTGTTGGTTTAGTTATCAGATTCGGAGGGAATGATACAGACGGAGATGGTGTTTATGATAAAGACGATGCTTGTATAGATGTTGTTGGTTTAAAAGAGTTCAACGGTTGTCCTGATGCAGACGGAGATGGAGTGAAAGATTCTGATGATGCTTGTCCAAATGTAGCTGGTCTAGCAGCTATGAATGGCTGTCCTGATGCAGACGGAGATGGAATTGCTGACAAAGATGATATGTGTCCAAATTCTAAAGGAACAAAAGCCAACAACGGATGTCCAGATTCAGACGGAGATGGTGTTGTAGACAAAGATGATAAGTGTGTATCTAAAGCTGGACCAGCTGCCAATGCAGGTTGTCCTTGGCCAGATACAGATGGTGATGGTGTCTTAGATAAAGATGACAAATGTCCTTCAGTAGCAGGAGTTGCCTCAGAGGATGGATGTCCGGAAATCATTTCAAATGAAGCACAAATGGGTGTGAACTCGTTTGCTGAAGCAATTTTATTTAATACTGATAAAGCAACCTTCAAACCAGGAGTTACCAAAGAGCTAGACGGAATGATAGCAATCATGAATAAATTTCCTTTATCTGAGTTTGCAATAAAAGGGCATACAGATACCACAGGAAGTGTTTCAGGGAATTTAAAATTATCAGACAAAAGAGCTAATGCTGTAAAAGCTTATTTAGTTAAAAATGGTATTGATGCTTCAAGATTAACCTCTAAAGGTTTTGGTCAAGATAGACCAATCGATACCAATGATACAAGAGCCGGTAGAGCTAAAAATAGAAGAGTAGAGGTTAAGGTAACAAACTAATTTTCTAAAAAAAAATAAAAAAAAGTCTCATCATTTTTGATGAGACTTTTTTTTTAAAAACTTTTTTTATTCCCTGCAAAAAAGTACCTTTGCATCTGAAAAAATAAGACGTAAGTCTTATGCATAAAATAATAACTATAATTAGATACATAATGTCTACAATAACAGGTAAAGTTTCACAAATTATTGGACCAGTAATTGATGTTGAATTCAATATAGAAAACGAACTTCCAAAAATTTACGATTCTTTAGAGATAAAAAAAGCTGATGGTTCTATATTAGTACTAGAAGTTCAACAGCATATTGGAGAAGATACTGTTCGAACTATTTCGATGGATGCTACTGATGGATTAAGTAGAGGAACCGAAGTTTTTGCTACAGGAAATCCTATTCAGATGCCAATTGGAAACGATATTTATGGTCGTCTGTTCAACGTAACTGGTGATGCTATTGATGGTTTAGGGAATCTAAAAAAAGAAGGTGAAGACGGTTTGTCAATTCACCGATCTGCCCCTAAGTTTGAAGACCTATCTGTATCTACCGACGTTTTATTTACAGGAATCAAAGTAATCGATTTGATAGAGCCTTATGCAAAAGGGGGTAAAATTGGATTATTCGGTGGAGCAGGTGTAGGAAAGACTGTATTAATTCAAGAATTAATTAACAATATTGCAAAAGGACATGGAGGTTTATCTGTTTTCGCAGGAGTTGGTGAAAGAACTCGTGAAGGGAATGACTTACTTCGAGAAATGTTAGAATCAGGAATTATCAAATACGGTGATGACTTTATGCATTCTATGGAAGAAGGCGGATGGGATTTGTCTAAAGTAGACAAGCCCGGAATGAAAGATTCTAAAGCAACTTTTGTATTCGGACAAATGAACGAGCCACCTGGTGCACGTGCACGTGTTGCATTATCAGGGTTAACCATAGCAGAATATTTTAGAGATGGAGCCGGAGAAGCGCAAGGAAAAGATGTACTTTTCTTTGTAGATAATATATTTCGTTTTACACAAGCAGGTTCTGAAGTATCAGCACTTTTAGGACGTATGCCTTCAGCAGTTGGTTATCAACCAACATTGGCAACTGAAATGGGTGCAATGCAAGAAAGAATTACTTCTACTAAAAAAGGGTCTATTACTTCAGTGCAAGCAGTTTATGTTCCTGCAGATGATTTAACAGATCCAGCACCAGCAACTACCTTTGCTCACTTAGATGCAACAACAGTATTGTCTAGAAAGATTGCTGAATTAGGTATTTATCCTGCAGTAGATCCTTTAGATTCTACTTCCAGAATTTTATCTGCAGAAATTTTAGGTGATGAACACTATAATACTGCAACAGCCGTAAAAGAAATTTTACAACGTTATAAAGAATTACAAGATATTATTGCAATTTTAGGGATGGAAGAATTGTCTGAAGAAGATAAATTAGTAGTTCATAGAGCCAGACGTGTACAACGTTTCTTATCTCAACCCTTCCATGTAGCAGAGCAATTTACTGGTATACCAGGAGTTTTGGTTGATATTAAAGACACTATTAAAGGTTTTAATATGATTATGGATGGTGAGTTAGACAAATATCCAGAAGCTGCATTTAACTTAAGAGGATCAATTCAAGATGCAATTGATGCTGGAGAAAAAATGTTAGCAGAAGCTTAATTATAGATCAAACCTTATATATGTATTTAGAAATTGTTACACCAGAAGCGATATTGTTTTCTTCAGAAATTGATTCATTATCAGTTCCCGGAGTAGATGGAGAGTTTCAAATGCTAAATAATCACGCACCAGTTGTTTCTAACTTAAAAGAGGGAACCATTAAAGTTCATGTTCACTCACAATCGAATCTAAAATTAAATGATTTGCATGGAAAGTTAATTCCAGACGAAACTGATGATAAGATTTTAACCTTGTTTATTAATTCTGGAACTTTAGAATTAAATGATAACAAAGCAATTATTTTAGCGGATTAAAATTTAATATAAATTATAAATAATCTCAAAGTATAGTTCATGCTTTGAGATTTTTTGTTTCAGAGCAATAAATTAGATTCTATAAAAAAGTGTAAATTTACAGGATGGAAGAAACCAATAGACAGCGTAAAATTGCAGGAGTTTTGCAAAAAGATTTAGTAGATGTTTTACAAAAGGCAGCGCAAGATGGTATGAAAGGAGTAATCATTTCTGTTTCAAAAGTGCATGTTACTTCAGATTTAGGGGTGGCAAAAGTATATTTAAGTGTTTTTCCATCTAATAAAAGAGAAGAAATTCTGAATGGGGTGCAATCGAATACTCCATTGATACGTCATGAAATGGCATCAAGGACAAAGAATCAACTAAGAAGAATGCCCGAGTTATTATTCTTTGGGGATGATACTTTAGATTATATTGAAGAAATTGATAAGTCTCTAAAAGGAGAAGATGAAAATCCGATTAAAAATCCAAGTGTTTTACCAAGACGAAAAAAAAATTAAATTCAGCACGCTCACTTGAATTTTCCTTTATACATAGCGAAAAGATATTTATTTTCAAAAACGGGTAGTAATGCGATCAATATGATTACAATTATTGCCACTTTCGGCGTGATTGTTGGTTCTTTAGCGTTGTTTATAATTCTTTCCGGATTTTCTGGTTTGAGAACGTTTAGTTATAGTTTATTAGATGTCTCAGATCCTGATATTAAAATTACATCAAGTAAAGGAAAAACATTTTTGTGTTCAAATGAAATTCAGTCATTATTAAAAAAAAATACGTCAATTCAAGGCTTTTCAAAAGTGATTGAAGAACGGGTTTTTTTGGAGTATAATGATAAGAATGAAATTGCATATATAAAAGGAGTTGACAACAATTATACTTCAATATCAAACATAGATGCTGTTTTAAGTTTAGGCAATTGGTTAGACAAAGACCAACCAAAGACAGCAGTAGTTGGCAATGGTATTTCTAGAAAACTATCTTTAGGGATTCTAAATTTTGGAGCCCCTTTAACAATTTTAGTTCCTAAACCTGGAATTGGTTTTATCAATCCAAAGAATGCATTTTACAAGACACATTTACAAATTGTTGGTTTGTATTCTGGGACTGAAGATTTTGAGAATAAATTTGTTTTTATTTCACTTTCTGAAGCTCATAAGTTGTTGAGATATAAGGAGAATCGGGTTACAGGTATCGAAATCAAGCTTAAAGATAATACAGAGGCTGATTTGTTTTCAGAAAAAATTCAAGAACAGTTAGGAAATCAATTTAAAGTTCAAACCAAAGAACAGATAAATGAGGTTTTTTACAAGGTTATAAATACTGAGAATTTTGTGTCTTATCTCATTTTCACCCTAATTGTCATCATTGCTTTGTTCAATGTAATTGGAGCAATTATAATGATGATTATTGATAAAAAAGCGAACTTAAAAACACTTTACAATCTGGGCGCTTCGATAAAAGAAATAAAAAGAGTTTTTATAATACAGGGTTTTCTTTTGACTTTCATTGGAATGTTAATAGGGCTTAGCTTGGGAACAGCATTAGTGTATTACCAAATCTTTTCAGGAAAATTTAAAATCACACAAAATTTACCTTACCCCGTCGAGTTTAAATTTTCGAACCTTTTTATTGTCATTTTCACAATTACAATTCTAGGATTTATAGCGTCTAAAATTGCGAGTAGTAGAATTTCTAAGGAGTTTATTGAAGCCTAAATTTATCTTATTTCAGGAATTATTGCATTTCCAAATTTAGCTTCAACTTCGTTAAATACTTTAAAAACATCTTCTGCATCATCGGAAGTTACCATTTTCATTCTATATTCTTTAAAATGAGGAATTCCCTTAAAGTAGTTCGTATAATGTCTTCTTGTTTCAAAAACACCCAAAACAGTTCCTTTCCAGTCAATTGCCATTTGTAAATGCCTACGCGCCATTTCCACACGTTGCGCAATTGTTGGTTTTGTTAAATATTCTCCTGTTTTAAAATAATGCTTTACTTCATTAAAAAACCAAGGATAACCAATAGATGCTCTTCCAATCATAGCTCCATCTAGACCAAATTTATCACGCATTTCCATCGCTTTTTCTGGAGATGTGATATCTCCATTTCCAAAAACGGGAATGTGCATTCTTTGGTTATTTTTTACGTCGGCAATAGGTCTCCAGTCTGCATCACCTTTGTACATTTGAGCACGAGTTCTGCCATGAATAGCGATGGCAGCACAACCTACATCTTGCAATCTTTCTGCCACTTCAACAATTCTAATAGAATCGTGATCCCAACCCAAACGTGTTTTTACAGTAATGGGTAGATGGGTGTGTTTTACCATAGCCTCTGTGAGAGATACCATTAAGTCTATGTCTTTTAAAATCCCGGCTCCAGCACCCTTAGAAACTACTTTTTTTACAGGACAACCAAAATTGATGTCTATAATATCGGGTTTCGATTTTTCGACAATTTCAACTGTTTTTAACATCGATTCTAAATTGGCACCAAAAATCTGAATTCCAACAGGTCTTTCCTTTTCATAGATATCTAATTTCATAACACTTTTTGCAGCATCACGAATTAAGCCCTCTGAAGAGATGAACTCTGTATACACAACATCTGCTCCATTTTCTTTGCACAAAGCTCTAAACGGAGGGTCTGAAACATCTTCCATAGGGGCTAATAATAAAGGAAATTCAGGTAATTCTATATTGCCAATTTTCACCATATTGTAATCTTCTATTTTCTAATTGAAATGAATTCTCTTATTTTCAAATTTATTTGTTTACTTTGATCTGATCAAAAATAGGATGATTGCAAAATTAGAGAATTATTACCACTTATTGAATTAGTGGAAACTAATATTTTTAGCAACCGAGAATTTAAAGAGATAATTTTAGAAGTAGTGACAAGGAAACAACTCTTCTCCAATACGGTTAAAAAAGCATCCTCAATTTCATTGTCTTTTTTTATTTGACAAGGTCTGTAAATAGCCTATCTTTGTTAGCAGAAAGTAGTTAGAAAAGAAGTATGAAGAACATTAGAAACTTTTGCATTATCGCACATATAGATCATGGTAAAAGTACGTTAGCAGATAGATTGTTAGATTACACAGGTTCTGTAACTGAGCGAGAAAAGCAAAATCAGTTATTAGATAATATGGATTTAGAGCGTGAACGTGGAATTACTATAAAATCGCACGCTATTCAAATGGATTATGTACATGAAGGTGAGAATTATATCTTGAATTTAATTGATACACCAGGTCATGTAGATTTCTCTTACGAAGTTTCTCGATCTATTGCTGCTTGTGAAGGCGCTCTATTAATTGTAGATGCAGCACAAAGTATACAGGCACAAACGATTTCTAATTTATACTTGGCTTTAGAAAATGATTTAGAGATTATTCCAGTATTGAATAAAGTTGATTTGCCCTCTGCAAATCCAGAGGAAGTTACCGATGATATTGTAGATTTATTAGGGTGTGACCCAAAAGAAGTAATTCATGCAAGTGGTAAAACCGGTTTTGGAGTTGATACTATTTTAGCAGCAATTATAGAAAGAGTTCCTGCTCCAAAGGGAAACCCAGATGCACCTTTGAAAGCTTTAATTTTCGATTCGGTTTTTAATTCTTATCGAGGAATTGAAACCTATTTTAGAGTAATTGATGGGTCTATAAAAAAGAATCAGCAAATAAAATTTATGGCAACTGGAAAAGAATACAGTGCAGATGAAGTAGGAACTTTAAAGCTTGACCAAGTTGCTAAAAAAGAAATTAAAACAGGTGATGTTGGCTATTTAATTACCGGAATTAAAACTGCCAAAGAAGTAAAAGTTGGAGATACCATTACAGATTTTACAAATCCAACAACTGATTTAATTGACGGTTTTGAAGATGTAAAACCCATGGTTTTTGCAGGGATTTATCCTGTAGATACCGAAGATTATGAAGAATTGCGAAACTCCATGGAAAAGTTACAATTAAACGATGCTTCATTGGTGTTTCAACCAGAAAGTTCAGCCGCTTTAGGATTTGGTTTTCGTTGTGGATTCTTAGGGATGTTGCATATGGAAATTATTCAAGAGCGTCTAGAACGAGAGTTCAACATGACGGTAATTACAACAGTGCCTAACGTATCTTATTTTGCTTACACGAATAAAAATCCACAAGAGGCAATTACTGTAAATAATCCTTCAGATTTACCAGAACCCTCTAAATTAAACAGGGTAGAAGAGCCATTTATTAAAGCCTCTATTGTAACAAAATCTGAGTTTGTGGGTCAGGTAATGAGTTTATGTATTGAAAAACGTGGACAAATTGTAAATCAGACTTATTTAACAACGCAAAGAGTTGAGTTAATTTTTGACATGCCTTTGGCAGAAATTGTATTCGATTTTTACGACAGATTAAAGACTGTTTCTAAAGGATATGCTTCTTTTGATTATCATCCAATTGGGATGAAAGCATCTAAATTAGTGCGTGTAGATATTTTATTAAATGGAGATTCTGTAGATGCTCTTTCTGCACTATTACATGCAGATAATGCCTATACGATTGGGAAAAAAATAGTCGAAAAATTAAAAACTTTAATTCCAAGACAACAATTTGATATTCCTATTCAAGCAGCAATTGGAGCCAAAATTATAGCAAGAGAAACTACGAAAGCGTTGCGTAAAGATGTCACGGCTAAATGTTATGGTGGAGATATTTCTAGAAAGCGTAAACTTTTAGAGAAGCAGAAAAAAGGAAAGAAAAGAATGCGTCAAGTTGGGAATGTAGAAATCCCACAAGAAGCATTTATGGCTGTTTTAAAATTAAATGATTAATTTTTGAAATTCCTTAATAACAATAAAAAAATCTTTTTGAGCAATCAGAAAGGTTTTTTATTTTATACACATAATAAATAGATGGACTTTTAATTGGTGTCATTAATTCTGTTTTCTTCATCTCTATTCCTATTTCTTC
>JAQWOW010000249.1 GCA_029245665.1 Polaribacter sp.
AAGAATTAGTGACTTTATGATATCTGCTTCACCCAATACAACTGGAATATTTTTTATGGTTGCAGATGTTAATTTGTTAATACTCATTTGAGGAGTTCTAACATTTAATTTTTCGATATTACTTTCAATAACAATTTCCTCCAAACTTTCAGTTTCTTCGATCAATTTAAAGTTTTTTGTGGTTTTTTCATTGAGGGTAATTGATTCTAAAATAGAGGAATACCCTAGATAACTTACCTGTAATTTATAAGTTCCTTTTGGGAGTGTAATGGAATAAAACCCATATTCATTTGTTGTAGTTCCAGAATTCAATTCTGGAAAATAAAGAGAGACTCCTATTAAGGTTTCATTATTACTTTCATCATAAATAGTTCCGCTTATTGTCTTTTTTTCTTGGCTGAAAAGCGAATACGTGATAAAAAATAACAAAAAAAATATTTTTTTTGTGTGGATCATTTTGTTTAATAAATAGTTTGATATACTTAACAAAAATACAATTCTAAACATTAATAAAATGTTAAAATATAGGACCTAAAGAGACTATTTTGAACAAAAAAAGCCAATGAAAAAACATTGACTTTTAGCTCGTTTTGTGACTTGTTTCAGAATATTATAAAGATTCTAAAATGGTATTAAAAGTTGAGTTTGGTCTCATTGCAGATGTAGCCAAATTATCATTTGGTTGATAATAACCACCAATTTTTAAGGAGTTTCCTTGAATTTCTTTTAATTCAGAAACGATTTTATTTTCATTCGCTTTTAACTCACTCGCAATTTTTGAAAATGCAATTTTTAATTCAGTATTTTTATTTTGATTTGCCAATCCTTCTGCCCAATACATTGCCAAGTAAAAATGACTTCCTCTGTTGTCTAACTCACCTACTTTTCTTGATGGAGATTTATCACTTTCTAAGAACTTATCAGTAGCATCGTCTAAAGTTTCAGCCAATACAAGGGCTTTGGAATTATTAGTAGTTGTTCCTAAATGTTCTAAAGACACAGCCAATGCTAAAAACTCTCCTAAAGAATCCCAACGCAAATGATTTTCCGTTATAAATTGCTGAACGTGTTTTGGAGCAGAACCACCTGCACCAGTTTCAAACAGACCTCCACCATTCATTAAAGGTACGATAGATAACATTTTGGCAGAGGTACCAACTTCTAAAATTGGGAATAAATCTGTCAAGTAATCACGTAAAACATTACCAGAAACAGAAATTGTATCTTCCCCTTTAACAATTCTTTCTAAGGTAAATTTTGTTGCTTTTGTAGGTGATAAAATTTGGATATCTAAACCTGTAGTATCATGATTTGGTAGATATAATTTTACTTTTTTAATGATTTCTATATCATGAGCTCTGTTATCATCTAGCCAAAAAACAGCAGGTGTTTGTGAAGCTCTTGCTCTAGTAACTGCTAATTTTACCCAGTCTTGAATTGGTAAATCTTTAGTTTGACACATTCTCCAAATATCTCCTTTTTCAACAGAATGTTCTAAAAGAGTCTTTCCAGAAGCATCAACCACTACTACTTTTCCTTCAGATTGAATTTGAAAAGTTTTATCATGAGAACCATATTCCTCCGCTTTTTGAGCCATCAAGCCTACATTAGGAACTGTTCCCATAGTTGTTGGATCAAAGGCACCATTCTTTTTACAGAAATCAATGGTTGCAGAGTAAATGCCAGCATAAGAACTGTCAGGGATTACTGCTTTTGTATCTTGTAATTCTCCTTCAGCATTCCACATTTTTCCAGAAGTTCTTATCATTGCAGGCATAGATGCATCAATAATTATATCAGAGGGAACATGTAAGTTTGTAATTCCTTTGTCTGAATTTACCATTGCTAGATCTGCGTTTTTTTCAAAAATAAGATCAATATCTTTTAAAATTTCTGATTTTTTTTCCAAAGAAAGGGCGTCTAGACATCCTAGTAGGTTTCCAAAACCATTATTCACATCTACCCCAATTTTATTAAAAATGTCTGCATGCTTTTCAAATAGCTCACTAAAGTAGGTCTTCACTGCATGACCAAAGATAATTGGATCAGAAACTTTCATCATGGTAGCTTTCATATGAAGAGAGAGTAATGTACCTTCTTTATTTGCATCAGCGATTTGTTCTTCTAAGAAAGAAAGTAACGCTTTTTTACTCATTACAGTGCTATCTATGATTTCTCCATCAATTAGAGCTAAATTTTCCTTCAATATTGTCTTTGAGCCATCGTTAGTGATGTGAAGAATGTCTATGCTTG
>JAQWOW010000260.1 GCA_029245665.1 Polaribacter sp.
CCTTGAACTTGCAAATAATTGCTGATTTTCGGCAAAAATATTAGCACTTCTCTTCCCTCTTCCAAAAGAAGCCCTAAAAACACTATTCTTCCATGGAACATATCTTAAATGCAACCGAGGTGTGATAAAAACTCCTAATAAATTATGAGTATCTATTCTTGCACCAGCAGTAAAACTAAAATTGTCTAAATTATCAAAAGCATATTCGAAGAAAGCTCCAAAAGAGTTTTCATTCCTATCAAAGTTTATACTATTTACCAATTCGTCATATGAATCATAAGTATAGTTAATACCTGTTTTAAACTTGCTTCTTGTATCGCCTATTATTGAATTAAAAATTAAATTAGTATACACGCTTTGATGCTGAATATCATATACATTTAAGCCAAAATAAGAATCTTGTTGATGATTGCTATAGGCTATTTGAAAACCAACCCTTTGATATGGAATCTCAGGAAAAACATACCCCAATTTAGCTGACGTTTCGAAACGTCTTGTACCAATTTCACTTCCCCAGGCATTGGATGTTCCTTTGTCTAATTCCGGATTAAAAAGAATTTCTCCTGTTTGTTTTTCATCATTTAAAAAACGCATATTTACAAAACTAACCCAACCTTTTTCGGCATCTGTATATTGCCAACGGTTCATTACGTTTACTTGTTTTGCCAATGGTACATCTAAAAAATTATCTTTGTTTTTATCAAATTTTGAACCTCTATAATTTCCATGAAGATAGACACCTGTCTGCCACTTTTTTGAAACTCTTTGATTGAAATGTAGGTTTAACTCTAATCTTCCATTTATAGAAGAATAGGTGTTTAAAAAGAACTTATCATCAGAAAAAGGTTTTACCAATTCAGCATTAATTTGACCTGAAATACTCTCATAACCATTTACTACACTGCCGGCTCCTTTAGTAATTTGAATACTCTCTACCCATGTTCCTGGTGTAAATGTAAGTCCATAAATCTGAGAGGCTCCTCTCACAGAAGGAATATTTTCTTGAGAAATTAATAAATAAGGACTTGTTAAACCTAGCATTTGTATCTGCTTTGTACCCGTTAAAGCATCCGTAAAACTAACATCTATAGACGGATTTGTTTCAAAGCTTTCTGCCAAATTACAACAAGCTGCCTTTAACAATTCATCCGAATTAACAGTGAATACATTTGAAGTTGTTGAGAATGATTTGTAGGTTGCTTTTTTACGTGTTGTAACAGTAATCTCCTCTAGCTCGCTCTCTAGTTTTAAAAAGTGATAAATTGGTTTTAAATTTTGAATTGTAATGGTATCTGTCTTATACCCTAAATAACTTACCACTAAACTTCTGTAAGCGCTTTTGTAAGGAATGGTAAAACCTCCTTTTTGGTTTGTAATTGCGCTTACATTTGTGTGTAACCAATGTAAACTTGCCCCCTCTAACCCTAAATTATCTTTAGAATTGTTTGCAACCATAATCACCCCACTTAAAGTGGTTTGTGATACTATTGAAAATGGAATAAGTAGTAAAAAACTACCTACTATGAAATTTTTCATTATTTTGTTTTAATAATTATTAACATTCGTTTCTTTTATCGAGAAACACCTTTAAATTAATAATTAAAAATCAAATTAAAAAAGATTGATATAAAACCTGATAATTTTTGGGGATATCAGGAGGGTACTGGGATTTGTAGATGATTTTATTTGATTTATTTTCAATAAATAAATCATGATAAGAAATGAATAAAGAAATTAAAAATTGTTGCTTTGAAAAATCAAAGTCTTCAAAATGAGTTTGATGTAATTCATCTTGACCTTCAAACACATGAACTTCATCTTTACAGCATTTTTTCTTTTTAGCAACTGTCTTTTCCATTTCCATTCCGCAATTATCAGCGGCTCCTGTAAAAGACACATCCATTAGAAATTCACCACAGTAATGTTTTTCTACTGTAAAAGAAAAAGTAGAAAATAAAACAAAGAGTGCCATCAAAGAAGAGGCTATTTTTAAGAAATATGTTTTCATTGTTACTGCAAAGTTACAATAAGTAAATCTAAACTTTTGTTAAATTAATTTTTAGATAAATTTTGATAATAAAATGCAGGTAAAAGTAACAACAAAAATAATGGATGAATAATAAATCTACGGACATAATATGCCAATAAATAACCTCCTTCAAAACCATCTTTTATTAAAAAATTAAAAATAAGAACAAGGGGTATAAATGCGAAAACAAAGAAAAAAAAAGAAAATTTAAAATACCCTTTTCTTTCAAATAAAACCCATATTAAACCCAATGAAATAATTGAATTTATTGAATATCTAAACAACATATGTATCGTCAAACGCCAAAGGTCTATCTCCTCAAAAGATTTGTACAAATAGTCGTTCTTAAAATAGACTATTAGAGGGTCGTAAAAAAAGGATGTCTCATATGCTCTAATGATAAAAAACAGTAAAAAAAGAAATATAGACAACAGTATTTTTTTGGAACCCTTCATCTTTTAAAATTGGAAAACTTATGCACCCATAAAACCCAGAGCATAAAAATGGTTCCATAGATTATTGCAGGAAAAACCAAATTGTGTAAAACTCCAATATGAGAAGGAAATTGATAAACCAGCACAGATAATAAAGCAATTCTTAATACGTTGATTGTATAAATGAGAATACTTCCAAATAAGATAAAGAAAACAGTTGCCTTAATTGAACCTGCAAAGGCAATAATAAACGAAATAAATAAAATAATTAAACTCAGAGAATTGCAACCCTCTGTTACTCTCGAAGTATATGTATCCCTTATTAAAAGCTTAGCAGACATTTCATTTTCGTGCTGTACGAAGTGGGCATCATATCCAAAAAAAGTCAATACTTCAGTCGTTTGACTGGCAACTTTGGTCGTTATGGACGAAGTTTTAAAGATGTCTTTTTTTTGTTGAGAAGATTCTAAATAAGTATTATAAAACAACGCTAAAATAAAGTAAGTTGTAAAAAATTTAATCAAAAAAATAAGAGTGTCTTTATACTTTTTCACTGGAAATTTTAATTTAATTTAGCTAATTATTTTAAATCTAATATACAAAAATGGATATAGATATTTTACAAGAACAAATAGACATCATACTTTCATCAATTGATTCAATAGACCAAAAGTTACAAAAAATATGTAATTATTTACAAAAAGAAGTTACGCATTACGACTGGGTTGGTTTTTATTTTAAAAATGGAAATAAAAATGAGTTAAAATTAGCTCAATATACTGGCGAGGATACTGAGCACACAATCATTCCTTTTGGAAAGGGAATTTGTGGTCAGGTTGCAGTCAGTAATGAGCCCTTTATTGTACAAGATGTTTCCAAACAAAGTAATTATATCTCATGTGGATGGAAGGTGAAATCAGAAATTGTACTACCAATTTTTGTTAATAAAAAAAATATTGGACAGATTGATATCGATTCTCATGAAATAAATGCATTTTCTGCAAAAGATAGGGAGTTTTTAGAGTATTTGTGTAAAAAATTATCAATGATTCTTTGATTTTGTTGTTTTATATTTATCTTTTTATTAAATTTGTTGAATATACAATAATTCTCCACCATTAACTATTTAACAATGCAAAAACAACAATCAACTCCCTCCTTATCCTCACGAAATCTAGAACCTAATTACAACACTTTAAAAAATGAATCTATTTTAGATAAGTTTACTATTTGGTTTAGAAATTTTTTAGACAATGCTGAGTAGCTTTTTTCTTTTGACGAAACTATTAATTTTATTAAAATGTATTGTTACTAACTTTTTATTGTAGTTCTTTCAATGTTTGTGTAATTTTGCGAGCTTAACAACACAACAAAAATGAGCAATTCAAAAACAATCAAATCTGCATTAATTTCGGTATTTCATAAAGATGGCTTAGCACCAATTGTGAAAAAATTAAATGACTTAAACATTACAATCTATTCAACCGGAGGAACAGAAAAGTTTATTAAAAAATTAGGAATAAATGTTGTTCCTGTTGATGAGGTTACTTCCTACCCATCGATTCTTGGTGGTAGAGTTAAAACCCTTCATCCAAAAGTATTTGGAGGAATTTTAAATAGACAAGACAACAAAAATGACGTTGCTGAGTTAGAAGAATTTAATATTCCACAAATAGATTTGGTTATTGTAGATTTATACCCTTTTGAAAAAACAGTTGCTTCTGGAGCAGTAGAACAAGATATCGTAGAAAAAATTGATATTGGAGGCATCTCGTTGATTAGAGCCGCTGCAAAGAATTTTAAAGATACGTTTATTGTTTCATCGATGAATCAATATGATCATTTCTTAGAGATTATATCTCAAAATAATGGAGAAACAACTTTATCAGAAAGAAAGAAATTTGCTGCCAAAGCATTTGATATATCTTCTCATTATGATACTGCTATTTTTAACTATTTTAACGAAGATGAGATCGTTTATAAAGCCAGTGTTCAGAGTTCTAAAACGTTACGCTACGGAGAAAACCCGCATCAAAAAGGGTATTTCTTTGGAGATCTAGAAGCAATATTTGACAAACTTCATGGGAAAGAATTGAGTTACAATAACCTACTAGATGTTGATGCTGCTGTAAACTTGATTGAAGAATTCAAAGGGGAAGCTCCTACTTTTGCAATTCTAAAACACAACAATGCTTGTGGTTTTGCCCAAAGAAAAACGATAAAACAAGCTTATGTAGATGCATTAGCTGGAGACCCCGTTTCTGCATTTGGTGGTGTTTTAATTGCAAATACAGAAATAGATAAAGAAACTGCAGTAGAAATTCATTCTTTATTTTGTGAAGTTGTAATTGCACCTTCTTTTTCAGATGAGGCGCTAACAATTCTTAAAGGAAAGAAAAATAGAATTCTTTTAATTCAAAAAGAAGTTGAACTGCCAAAAACAACCATAAGAACTTGTTTGAATGGTTCTTTAGTTCAAGATAAAGATAATATAACAGATCAATTAGAAGATTTAAAATATGTAACCAATCTGAAGCCCTCCCAAAGTGAGTTAGAGGATTTATTATTTGCATCAAAGCTATGTAAAAACACAAAATCCAACACTATTATACTTGTAAAAAACAAACAATTATTAGCGGGTGGAACTGGGCAGACTAGTAGGGTTGACGCATTGAACCAAGCAATAGACAAAGCAACTTCTTTTGGCTTTAATTTAGAAGGATGTGTAATGGCAAGTGACGCATTTTTTCCATTTCCAGATTGTGTAGAAATTGCAGACAAAGCAGGGATAAAAAGTGTTATTCAACCAGGGGGTTCTATCAAAGATCAATTGAGTATTGAGTATTGTAATGATCATAAACTATCTATGGTAATGACAGGAACAAGGCATTTTAAACATTAATAAATAATATGTATTTTGCAATTATAAATTTACTAAATTTGTAAGGGTACGCAGAAATAACATACAAAAGATATTTTATGGGTTTTTTCGATTTTATGACAGAAGACATTGCGATAGATTTAGGAACCGCAAATACTTTAATAATTCACAATGGGAAAGTTGTTATAGACAGTCCTTCTATTGTGGCTAGAAATCGAATTTCTGGTCACATAATTGCAATTGGCAAAGAAGCCAATTTAATGCAAGGAAAAACTCATGAAAATATCAAAACAATCCGTCCTTTAAAAGACGGAGTTATTGCAGACTTTGAGGCTTCAGAACAAATGATAAAGGAATTTGTAAAACAAATTCCATCTATAAAAAAGAGATTATTTCCACCCGCATTAAGAATGGTAATCTGTATTCCTTCAGGAATTACAGAAGTAGAGAAACGAGCAGTTCGTGATTCTGCAAAACATATGAATGCAAAAGAAATTTACTTGATTTTTGAACCTATGGCGGCGGCAATTGGTGTTGGAATCGATATCATGGAACCCAAAGGGAATATTATTATAGATATTGTTGGAGGAACCACTGAAATTGATGTTATTGCCCTGGGAGGGATTGTTTGTGACCAATCTGTAAAAGTTGCAGGTGACTTATTTACAAATGATATCATGTACTATATGCGTACTCAACACAATCTACATGTTGGAGAATCTACTGCTGAGAAAATTAAGATAAAAATTGGCTCAGCCACAGAAGACTTAGAAAGCCCACCAGATGAAATGTTGGTTCAAGGTAGAGATTTACTTAGTGGAAAACCAAAACAAGTTCAAGTTTCATTTAGGGAAATTGCGAAGGCATTGGATAAATCTATTCTAAGAATTGAAGATGCAGTAATGGAAACATTGTCTAAAACTCCACCAGAGTTAGCTGCTGATATATACAACACCGGAATTTATTTAGCCGGAGGGGGCTCTATGTTAAGAGGATTAGACAAACGTTTATCTAGAAAAACAGATTTACCAGTGTATGTTGCAGAAGACCCTCTAAGAGCTGTTGTTCGTGGAACAGGAATTGCCTTAAAAGAATTAAATAAATATAAAAATGTATTAATGAAATAGTGATTTTCAATTTCTAACAATGCAGCAAATTATCTATTTTTTTCAAAAGTTTAAATATTTTTTATTTTTCTTGTTGTTAGAGTTTATCGCTCTTTTTTTTACATTTAACAATCTTAACTTTCATAAAAGTAAATATGTAAATTCTGCAAATAGAATCACTGGAAGCCTTAATGCATCTCTTTCTAATTTTTCTGAATACATTGAACTAAAATCAAAAAATGAGCTGCTATCTGAAGAAAATACAAAACTTAGAAATCAATTAGAAAAAAATCGATTAGTGCCATCCAAAGATTCTACAATTACAGACAGCACTAAATATCGTCAAAAATACACTTTTACTCAAGCTAAAATCATCAATAATAATTATTCAAAGCAATTTAATTTCTTAACGATAAATAAAGGTAAAAGTGCAGATATAGGCTCAGAGATGGCTGTTATTAATAGCCTTGGAATTATTGGAATTACCGAAAATACATCAGAAAATTATACAAGAGTTCAATCTATTTTAAATAAAAACAGTAAAATTAATGCGCGACTAAAAGGGAATTCTAGGTATTTTGGGACTCTAAAATGGAATAGCAACGATTACAACACTGTGCAATTACATGACATTCCCAGACAAGCTCCTTTAAAAATTGGAGACACTGTTGAAACTGGAGGTAAATCAACTATTTTTCCAGAAGGTATTCCCATAGGAAGGATCTCAAAAATAAATCAAGGAAATACGACAAATAGTGAATTAGAAGTCCAACTTTTTAATGATATGAGTAATCTTAGGTACGTTTATATTGTTAAAAATTTACATAAAATAGAAATACAATCTTTAGAAAACATAAGCAATGAATAAAAGTATACATCAAAGTTTATTTTTTTTATTTCTGCTACTTCTACAAGTTATAGTCTTAAATAATATCAACTTTCTTGGATACATTAACCCCTATCTTTACATCGTATTTGTTTTCTTATACCCTTTAAAAGAAAATAAGTTTCCGCTATTGTTTTATAGTTTTATTTTGGGTCTTTCTATTGATTTTTTCTCTGATTCTGGTGGAATTCATGCGTTTTCAACCTTATTTATTGCTTATATAAGACTTTTTTTTATTAAGGTTTATTTTAGAAAAACACCTTTAGACTACCCTTTTTTTAAATTAAAAGACGAATCTTTTGGTAAAGTTTTTAACTTCACTATAACTTTAACAATAATTCATCATCTCATTTATTTTTCTTTTGCTAATTTTAGTTTTCAAAATTTATCAATAGTTTTTTTAAATACCCTATTCTCTTGTATTTTTACATTGATTTTATTTTTTCTTGGAACCTATATTTTTACTAAAAAAGAATAATGAAAAGAAGTTTTTTACTGTATTTTCTAATTACGTTTATTGGAGTTCTTTTTATTGGAAGACTTTTTCAACTTCAAATAATTAGAGGTGCAAATTATGACCCAATTCATAATTCTGCTGTAAAAACTGTATACGATTACCCAGAAAGAGGCTATATTTATGATAGAAACGGGACACTTCTTGTGGCAAATCAACTTTCATATGACGTAATGGTGCAACCAAACAAAGTATTACCTTTAGACACTTTAGAGTTCTGTAAGCTCTTAAAAATTGATAAAAAACAATTCTTAAAGAAAATTAAAAGAGCCGAAAAATATGCAACTTATAAACCTTCAGTATTTCTAAAACAATTGGCAAAAGAAGACTTTGCTTTTTTGCAAGAAAAACTTCAAAAGTTTAAAGGTTTCTTCATCCAAAAAAGAATTATCAGAGAGTATCCGATAAATGCAGCTGCCAACGTACTCGGCTATATTGGGGAAGTAAACGAAAATCTGGCTAAAAATAATGAGTATTATCAACAAGGAGAACTAATTGGTAAAGATGGGGTAGAAAGACAGTACGAAGAATATTTAAGAGGAAAAAAAGGGAAAAAATTCTTAAACTTAAATCGATTCAATACAGTTACTGGTGCTTATTTAAAAGGAAAATTTGATACACTACCAAAAAATGGCAAAGACTTAACCTTAACTTTAGATGTGAAATTACAGGTCTATGCTCAAAAATTAATGACCGGAAAAAGAGGTGGAATTGTAGCGATAGAACCTTCAACTGGTGAAATTTTAGCACTTGTTACCGCTCCTTCTTACGACCCTAATATGCTGGTTGGTAGAAAGCGCTCAAAAAACTCCGTACTTCTTTTTAACGATACCATTAGCAAACCTTCATACGATAGAGGATTATTGGCGACATATGCTCCCGGATCTCCCTTTAAAATGATGAATGCATTAATTGGACTTCAAGAGAATGTTATTAACGAGCAAACCTCATTTAAATGTTATAATGGGTTTAAATATGGAAAAAGAGCAAACGAATTTATGGGTTGCCATTGTGGAATTATTGGAAGACCTATTCAACTAAAAACCGCCATTGCAAAATCTTGTAATAGTTATTTTTCTCATACTTATAAGAGAATTGTAGAAAAAAATAACAATCCGTCTCAAGGACTTGATCATTGGCACAAACACGTTTCTAGTTTTGGTTTGGGAAATTATTTAGGATATGATTTACCAGCAGGGCAAAAAGGATTGATTCCTAATGGAAATTATTATGACAGTCGGTATAAATATTCGTGGAATGGTTCTACAAACATATCCAATGCAATTGGCCAGGGTGAAATCTTAACAACTCCAATTCAGTTAGCAAACTTCACAGCAGCAATTGCAAATAAAGGACATTTTTATACTCCTCATATTTTAAAAGAGGTAGATCAAAATCCTATCGATAATCCAAAATATACAATTGCAAAAAAGACAACTATTGATAAGAAACATTTTTCTCCTCTTATTGAAGCCATGCACGAAGTTTTTAAAACAGGTACAGGAAAATGGAGTCAGGTAGAAGGTATTGAAATTTGTGGAAAAACCGGTACCGTAGAAAATTTCGTAAAAATCAATGGAAAAAAAACACAACTTACAGACCATTCAATTTTAGTTGCATTTGCTCCAAAGAAAAATCCGAAAATTGCCCTGGCAATTTTTGTTGAAAATGGAGGGTACGGCTCTGAAATTGCAGCTCCTATCTCTAGTTTACTTATTGAAAAATATTTAACTGGAATCATCTCTGAAAAAAATAATTACAGAGAACAAAGAATCCTAAATTTAAGTTTAGAAAAAAATTACGCTCAATTAAATTAAAAATCTCAAGAAATTGCGTCAAGAACAAAATAATATTTTTGCAGGAATAGATTGGCTTTTAGTCTTTCTGTTCCTTTCACTTGTCAGCTTTGGATGGGTGAATATTTACGCAGCTTCAAGAACGAGTGAAGACCTAGATTTACTTAATTTTTCAACAAAACACGGCAAGCAATTTGTATTTATATGTTTTACAATTCCTTTGATCGTTCTCATTCTTTTTTTTAACTCAAAATTTTATGAAAAATTATCAAGTTTGTTTTATGTAATTTCAATTGCATCTCTTATTGGTTTGTTTGCCTTTGGTAAAACAATTAATGGAGCAACATCTTGGTATAATTTTGGTGCAATGGGTCTTCAACCATCAGAATTTGTAAAAACTTTTACAGCCCTGGCGATTGCAAAACTATTGAGCGATAGAAAATACAACTTACGATTAACCAAGAATCAAATAAAAGCTTTTATCATTATTTTTACTCCTGCCTTTCTAATCATCTTACAACCCGATGCGGGCTCTGCTTTAATTTATTTGGCATTCTTTTTGGTACTTCATAGAGAAGGCTTAACTCTAAATTACATCCTTTTTGGAGCCCTAATCGTACTTCTTTTTGTATTCATAATTCTCTTTGGATACATTTCGATTTCAATCTGCCTAATCATCCTCATTACTATTGGATTGTTGTATGCTATTTACAGAGGTGGAAAAAGATTCATTCGTTTCAATTGGCACAAAGTTTTAATGATATACCTTGTTGCCCTCCTTTTTACATTTGGAACAAATTTTACCTACAATAGTATTTTTAAACAACATCATAGAGACCGTTTTGAAGTGCTGTTAGGGATGAAAAAAGACACTAAAAATATCGGGTATAATTCCCACCAATCTGAATTAACAATTAGTTCTGGAAGCTGGACTGGTAAAGGTTTTTTAAAGGGTGATATTACCAAAGGGAATTTTGTACCAGAACAACACACAGATTATATCTTTAGCACTGTTGGTGAAGAATGGGGTTTTTTAGGAAGCAGCTTTGTTATTCTTCTGTTCATGTTGATGTTATATCGAATTATTTATTTGGCAGAAACACATGCAAATAAATTTGGACGAATCTATGGCTACGGAGTAGCAGCTATTTTATTTTTTCACATTGTAATCAATTTAGGAATGGTAATTGGATTGATGCCAACGGTAGGAATTCCACTACCTTTTTTTAGCTATGGTGGTTCTTCGCTGTGGGGATTTACCATCTTACTATTTATATTTATAAGATTAGATGCGCATAAAAATTATGATTGGTAATTTTTAAAAAATTATAACCGTTTTTTTTAAGATCCTACCATATAACTAAGAAAGTATAGAAAATACTAATCAATGGGTTTTAGTATAAAAAAACTATTGCAGATATTTTAATAAGATGAACGCTTCCTTTCAAAACTCTCTTTAATTATGAATATCACTGTTTTCCGCTATCTAAAGTCACCGAAAACAGTGACTAAAAAAAACCCGATAAATCAGTATTGCAGATAAATAATAAAGCTTTTAACTTAGCAAAGTGAATTGGATACTTGTTTAAGTATTGAAAGCGGTTAATAGATCTCTATGTCTTTAACCGTTTTCTTTTACTTCACTTTTTTGATACAAAGAGAAACATTTCAAAAATCTATTGAATGACCCATTTATATTCCATCTCCCAATCCTTTTAATTTTTGGGTGTTTTCAGCCAACATTAACTCATCAATAATTTTTTGAATATCACCATTCACAATATTGGATAAATCATACAATGTTAATCCTATTCTATGGTCTGTAACACGCCCTTGTGAATAATTATAGGTTCTAATTTTTGCACTTCGATCTCCTGAAGCAACCATAGAACCTCGTTTTAAAGCATCTTCTGCATTCTTCTTTGCCAATTCCATGTCATACAAGCGAGATCTCAATACTTTAAATGCTTTCTCTTTGTTTTTATGTTGTGACTTTTGATCTTGACATTGCGCCACCAAACCAGAAGGAATGTGTGTTAAGCGAACTGCAGAATACGTAGTATTTACAGACTGACCTCCAGGACCTGAAGAACAGAAAAAATCAATTCTCACATCTTTTGGATTGATTTCTACATCAAATTCTTCTGCTTCAGGAAACACCATACAAGTTGCGGCTGAGGTATGAACACGACCTTGAGTTTCTGTTTGAGGAACTCTTTGCACTCGATGCACACCTGCTTCAAACTTTAAAGTTCCATAAACATCAGCTCCAGACACTTCAAATTGAATTTCTTTAAAACCTCCATTTGTCCCTTCAGAGTAATCTACGGTAGATACTTTCCATCCTTTACTTTCACAATATTTAGAATACATTCTAAATAAATCTCCTGCAAAAATACTTGCTTCATCTCCTCCAGTTCCTGCACGTAATTCTACAACAGCATTTTTAGAATCCTCAGGATCCTTTGGTATTAATAAAAATTTTATTTCATCTTCTAATTGCGGAATTCTAGAATTTGCTTCCTCAATTTCCATCTTTGCCATTTCTGTCATTTCAACATCAGATCCATCAGAAATAATCTCTTTTGCTTCTTCTATGTTGTTGATTAAAGTTTGATACTCATCTCCCTTTTCTACAACACTTCCTAAATCTTTATATTCTTTCATTAATTGTGCATACCGCTTCTGATCCATAATGATTTCTGGCTGAATAATCAAATCAGAAACCTCATCATAACGTTGCTTAACAATTCTTAATTTATCTAACATCTTCTATCTTTTCTTGGAATGCGAATTTACAATTTTTATCGGAAAGTTAAAATATTTCATTTTGAGTATATTTGTATTTTTCATTACAACAATGAATAAAAAAATTAGCTCCTCTTTCATTTGTTTATCAAAGCCAAAGATCTTAATTCTGAATCATATTATTTTCAAGGAGTCCACACGAATAATGATTAAAATTTAAAAAAATGACTAAAAATATTTTACCATACCTGATAGTATTCGCAGTTTTTAGTTCTTGTACCGAAGATGTAATTCCCTACAAAGATAAATTAGCAGGTACCTGGAAGTTAGGCTCAGGCAATGATAGCAAAAAATTAACTTTTATAAATAATAACTTTCAATATGACTTTAAAGACATACAAATAGGGGGTTATTTTTATATGTCTGGAAATAGCATGTCAGGAACAGCTGTTATTTACAGAGGAGAGGGTGCAACAGAGATTTACCCTGAAAATTTTGAAGGTGAACTGAGCATTTCTAGAGATTTAGTTAGGTTTAAAAATTTTTCAGGAACATGGAACAACGTATTTTATGATACGTATCAAAAAGAATAAACTTTTTCTTAATATTCAAACTGCCCAAACTCACTTTTAATGGTTAGTTTTTTAGAACTTGATGGCAATACCCTCCCGATAATTTGAGCAGCTACATTATAAGATTTTGAGATAGCGATAATTTCTTCTGCAATTTCCGGAGAAACATATATTTCCATTCTGTGTCCGCAGTTAAACACCTGGTACATTTCTTTCCAATCTGTTTGAGATTGTTCTTGTATCAATTTAAATAAAGGAGGAATCGGGAACATGTTGTCTTTTACTATGTGTAAATTGTCTACAAAATGTAAAATTTTTGTTTGAGCACCTCCAGAACAATGAATCATTCCGTGTACCGTTTCAGAATCGAACTTTGATAAAATTTCTTTAATTATAGGCGCATAGGTTCTCGTAGGAGACAACACCAATTTACCAGCATCAACAGGAGCATTCTCAACGTTATCCGTTAATTTTATGTTCCCTGAATACACCAAATCAGCAGGAACAGTGGCATCATAACTTTCTGGATATTTATCTGCCAAATAGTTATGAAATACATCGTGTCTCGCAGAGGTTAATCCGTTAGAGCCCATTCCTCCATTGTATTCAGTTTCATAGCTAGCTTGACCAAAAGATTCTAATCCAACAATAACATCACCTGCCTTTATGTTTGCATTATCTATGACATCAGAACGCTTCATTCTTGCTGTTACGGTAGAATCTACAATAATTGTTTTTACCAAGTCTCCAACATCAGCAGTTTCTCCACCCGTAGAATGAATGGTCACTCCAAAACCTTTTAAGTCTTCAATTAGCGATTCGGTTCCGTTTATAATTGCTGACAAAACTTCTCCTGGGATCTTGTTTTTATTTCGACCAATTGTAGAGGATAACATAATTTGATCTGTTGCACCTACACATAACAAATCGTCAATATTCATAATTAAAGCATCCTGAGCAATACCTTTCCAAACAGAAATATCTCCAGTTTCTTTCCAATACATATACGCAAGAGAAGATTTTGTTCCTGCACCATCGGCATGCATTATTAGACAATAGTCATCATCATTTGTTAAATAATCTGGAACAATTTTACAAAATGCTTTGGGGAATAATCCTTTGTCGATATTCTTAATTGCATTGTGCACATCCTCTTTGGATGCAGAAACACCTCTTTGTGCGTATCTTTTAGAAATTTCTTGACTCATGTTGTTATCTTGTGAGTTGCAAATTTAGTCTTTTACCCAAAAAATCCTACCGTAAAGCAGGATGTTTTTGCGCTTACTTTGTAAACAATAATTCTCGATACTTTGTGAGCGGCCATAGATTGTCATCTACCATGGTTTCTAATTTGTCACAATGGTATCGTATTTGTTCAAAAAATGGCTGAACTTTTTTACAATAATATTCTGCAGATTTTAAACCACTAAGCTTGTTTGCTTTCTTACGTTCGTCAACCATTTTATTCACTAAACTGTTAATTTCTGTGATATGATTTGAAATAATCATAATCAATTCTATTTGCTCTTTTGCAATATTCTTATGCTCTGCACCAAAAATTTCTTTAAGATTTTTGGTGTTTTCTAACAATGTATTTTGATAAATTATTGCTGTAGGAACGATATGATTTCTTGAAATATCACCTAAAACTCTACTTTCTATTTGAACTCTTTTCGTATATAATTCTAAATCTATTTCATACCTTGCCTCTAACTCCACTTTATTCATAACCGCCATCTCCTCAAATAAATTGATTACCTTTTTGGTCACTTTAACCTTTAGAGCTTCTGGAGTCGTTTTATTATTGCTAAGGCCTCGTTTTTTTGCTTCCTTTTCCCATGCTTCTCCATAACTATCTCCATTAAAACGAATGGCTTTCGAATCTTTAATATACTCTCTTAAAATATTAAAAACAGCCTCATCTTTTTTAAGTCCTTTTTCATCAATTAAAGCATCCACCTCAATTTTAAACTCCTTGAGTTGTTTGGCAACGATGGTATTTAAAACAGTCATTGGTATTGCACAATTTGCCCAAGAACCAACGGCTCTAAATTCAAATTTATTTCCCGTAAATGCAAAAGGTGAAGTTCTATTTCTATCTGTGTTGTCTAATAAAATTTCAGGAATTTTACCAATAATATTCAGCTTTAAATCGGTTTTTTCTTGTGGTGAAAGCTTCCCTTTAGTAACATTTTCTAATTCATCTAAGACCTGAGACAACTGATTCCCAACAAATACAGAAATAATAGCAGGCGGAGCTTCATTAGATCCAAGCCTATATTCATTACTTGCAGAGGCAATAGAAGCTCTTAGCAATTCTTCATAACTAGAAACAGCTTTTATCGTATTTATAAAAAAAGTAAGAAATTGTAAGTTCTTCATGGGTGTCTTACCAGGACTCAACAAATTAGTTCCATTATTTGAAGATAATGACCAATTATTGTGTTTCCCAGAACCATTAACTCCTGCAAATGGTTTTTCATGAAACAAGACCTTAAATTTATGCCTACGAGAAACTTTCTGCATTACATCCATTAACAACGAATTATGATCTACAGCTAGGTTTGCTTCCTCAAAAATTGGAGCTACTTCAAATTGATTTGGGGCTACTTCATTGTGTCTCGTTTTAACAGGAATCCCTAACAACATACACTCTTGTTCTAAGTCTTGCATAAAACTCATGGCTCTTGCAGGAATTGTTCCAAAATAATGATCATCTAATTGTTGTCCTTTTGCAGGAATATGACCTAATAGGGTTCTCCCTGTAAGTTGAAGATCTGGTCTAGAAAGTGCCAATGCATCATCTATCAAAAAAAACTCTTGTTCCCATCCTAAAGTAGCGCTTACTTTATTAATATTTTTATCAAAATATTTACAAACTGCAGTTGCATGGATGTCTATGGCTTGTAAAGCTCTTAACAATGGTGTTTTGTTGTCTAAAGCCTCTCCTGTATAAGCTACAAAAATGGTAGGAATACACAAAGTTGTTTCATAAATAAACGCTGGGGAAGTAGGATCCCAAGCGGTATATCCTCTTGCTTCAAAAGTATTTCTGATCCCTCCATGAGGAAAACTTGATGCGTCTGGTTCTTGTTGAACCAACTGTTCTCCATCAAATTTTTCCATGGCTAAACTACCGTTTATAGATTCAAAAAAGGCATCGTGCTTTTCTGCAGTTGCACCCGTAAGTGGCTGAAACCAATGCGTATAATGAGTTGCACCTTTAGACATTGCCCAGTCTTTCATACTAACAGCAACTTGATCTGCAATCTTTCTATCTATTTTTGTTCCATGCTCTATTGCATTCATTACACTTTCATAGGCTGAACGTGTAAGGTACTGTTGCATAGCATGTTTGTTAAAGACATTTTGACCAAAAAGTGTTGATCTTTTTTCGTTCTGAACAACTTTTATGGGGTTTCTGTGCAGTGTTTCTTGTAAAGCGTTGAATCTAATCCTTGACATATTACTAATTTTTTCTACTTATATTTAATTTTAAACAAAGATACCCTTTCAAAATTAGGGATAAAATTATTTTTCAAACATTTTAAATATTTTACCCCTCTTTTTTTTGATATGAACTGAAAATATTTGATTTTTGTGGTAGAAACATCAAAAAACATTTATTTATTATGGCAAAAATTAAATTAGAATATATTTGGTTAGATGGATATTTTCCAACTCAAAATATGAGAAGTAAAACCAAAGTAGAAGAGCATGAAAATTTTCAAGGAACAATTGAAGAATTAGGTAATTGGTCTTTTGATGGTTCGTCTACAAAGCAAGCTTCAGGAGGTGCTTCTGATTGTTTATTAAAACCAGTTGCAATTTATAAAGACCCTGCAAGAATTAATGGATATTTAGTAATGACAGAGGTTTTAAATGCTGATGGTACTCCTCACGTTTCTAACGGAAGAGCTACTATTGATGATGATGATAATGATTTCTGGTTTGGCTTTGAGCAAGAGTATTTTATTATGGATACGAAAACTCAATTACCTTTAGGGTTCCCTGTAGGTGGTTATCCTGCTCCACAAGGAATGTATTACTGTTCTGTAGGTGGTAAAAATACACATGGTAGAGATTTAGTTGAAGAGCATGCTGATTTATGTATTGACGCTGGATTAAATTTTGAAGGAATCAATCAAGAAGTTGCTTCCGGTCAATGGGAATTCCAATTATTTGCGAAGGGTGCTAAAAAAGCAGGTGATGAAATTTGGATTGCTCGTTATTTATTAGATAGATTAACAGAAAAATATGGTTTCTACATTGATTACCATCCAAAACCATTAGGAAAAGATATGGATTGGAATGGTTCTGGTATGCATGCAAATTTCTCTAATGAAATATTGAGAACCTGCGGAGACAAAGAAGTGTATGCTAAAATTTGTGAAGCATTTAGACCTGTTGTAAAAGAACATATAGATGTGTATGGTGAGTTTAATGACCAACGTTTAACAGGAGATCATGAAACTGCTGCTATTACAGATTTCTCTTGGGGTATTTCTGATAGAGGAGCTTCTATTCGTATTCCAATTATTGCTGTTGAGAAAGGCTGGAAAGGCTGGTTAGAAGACAGAAGACCTGCTTCTAATGGAGATCCATACAAAATCGCAGGAAGAATTGTCAAGACTGTAAAGTCTGCTGATATTAGTTAATATATTTTACCCCCCACAATCATAAAAAACGTTTTCTAAATTTAGAAAACGTTTTTTTTTGCTATCTACCCCTTAAAAGCGACGAATATAAATACTGCATAAAGTACAACGATCACAAAACCCTTTATTTTATTTATTTCATTCCGTTTTGGCAACATTGCCAAAACCAAAATACTTACTGCAAATAAAAGCATCCAAAAAATATCTCTAGACAATATGAACGGTTCAGTGACTGGGATTGTTTTAATAATAGAAGTTACCCCTAAAACAGATCCTATATTAAAAATATTAGATCCAATAAGATTTCCTAAAGAAATTGCTTTTTCTTTTTTAACAGCAGCAATTACAGAAGCTGCTAGTTCTGGAACGCTTGTACCAATTGCAATCATCGTAACCCCAATAACAGCCTCAGTAACTCCAAGTTTTATAGCTATTTCTGTGGCTCCTCTTACCAACCACTCACTACCAAAATACAAAGAAACTGCGCCAATTAAGAACCAAATACCAATCTTAAAATTAGAAACAACTGACAAGGCATCATCAACTGCTTCTAGATTTATTGTAGCTTTTTTTTGACTTCTAATCAAATAAATGGTAAAAATAATTAAGGCTATAAACAATACAATACCCTCTGAAGCAACTAATTGATTGTCATTCCATAAAAAATAATACAACGCACCAGAAAACAACATCATTACGGGCCAGTTAACTTTGTAAAAAGATTGGTCTACTGCGATAGACCCAATGATGGCAGTGACACCAAGTACCAAACCAATATTAGCAATATTAGAACCCACTACATTGTTAATGGCAATTGCTGGAGATCCAGACAAAGCCGCGTTTAAACTTACTAATAATTCAGGGGCTGATGTTGCAAAAGAAACAACCGTCATTCCAATAACTATTTTTGAAATAGAAAGTTTAAAAGATAAAGCAACAGAAGATTTTACTAAAAAGTCTCCTCCAATAATAAGAGAAACAAAACCTAAAATTAAAAAAGCAATACTCATAATTAACTATTTTGTGCGAAGATATAATTTTTCATATGTTATTTGCTTAGCAATAAGAATCAATTCTATAAAACAGTAAATCTTATCTCTTCTTATATTCATAATAAGAATAATGGCTCAAACAAAATGATTGAGTTGTTTATTTTAGTAAATTTGAGGGTTAATTTACGACTAATGAAGAAACAAGCATTTAAAATTCTAGCAAAAATAAATAAATTGATCTTACCATCCTTCACAAAAAAAGGATTGGACATCTCTAAAGCTTCTAAAATGCAATTAGCAATTATTGGATGGAGAGCTTTTGTAACAAAAAAAGCACTTCATTAAAAATTATAAATTATGAAAAACCTTTATACCAAAGTATTTACAGAATCTACAATTCTTGTAAACAGACTTCACTCTTTGTTAACTGAAGCAGGAGTTTCTGCTAGATTAAGCGACAGAGTTGAATCTGCAAGACTAGGCGGTTTTGGAGTTCCATTAAACTCTGTTGAATTATTTGTCTTGAATGACGAGATTCATAAAGCACAACCTATTATAGATTCTTTTAAAGAAGAAATAAATTCATAAAAAATCACAATAGCCTTTCTGTTTTAAAAAAATGCCATTATATTTGCACCCTCAAAAAGGCCATGTGGCGCAACTGAATAGCGCACTTGATTACGGCTCAAGAGGTTCTAGGTTTGAATCCTAGCATGGTCACGAATAAATAGTACAATTCAAAAAAA
>JAQWOW010000263.1 GCA_029245665.1 Polaribacter sp.
TCATTTGCGACACATTTATTAAAAAATGGTGCTGATTTAAGAGCTATTCAGCAAATGTTAGGTCATGAAAGCATTACAACTACAGAGATATACGTTCACTTAGATAAAAGTTATTTGAAAGAGATTGTAGAAACCTTTCATCCTAGAAAATAAAAAATCCTGTAAAAACAGGATTTTAAGAAATATTGACCAATATTATTTCGCCACGTTGACAGCTCTTGTTTCTCGAATTACTGTCACTTTTACTTGACCAGGATAGGTCATATCATTTTGTATTTTTTGAGAAATACTAAAAGATAATTCTGCTGCTTTGATATCATTTACTTTTGTACTTTCAACCATTACACGTAATTCCCTTCCTGCTTGAATAGCATATGCTTTTTGAACACCAGGAAAACCGAAAGCAATATTTTCTAAATCTTTTAATCGTTGAATGTAAGAATCTAACACTTGACGTCTTGCTCCTGGTCTTGCTCCAGAAATTGCATCACAAACTTGTACAATTGGAGAAATTAAACTTTTCATTTCAATTTCATCATGGTGCGCACCAATCGCATTGCAAACATCAGATTTTTCACCATATTTTTCGGCCCATTCCATCCCTAATAATGCGTGAGGAAGTTCGCTCTCTGTATCAGGCACTTTTCCAATATCGTGCAGTAAACCAGCCCTTTTTGCTACTTTAGAATTTAAGCCCATTTCTGCGGCCATAATTCCACAAAGATTCGCAACTTCTCGAGAGTGTTGTAATAGATTTTGCCCGTAAGAAGAACGATATTTCATTCTACCAACAGTTTTTACTAATTCTGGATGCAATCCGTGAATTCCAAGATCAACTACTGTTCTCTTACCAACCTCAATAATTTCTTGAGTAATTTGCTTTTCAGTCTTTTTTACAACTTCTTCAATTCTTGCAGGATGAATTCTACCATCTGTTACTAATTTGTGCATAGACAAACGAGCAATTTCTCTTCGAACAGGATCAAAACACGAGAGAATAATTGCTTCAGGAGTATCATCAACGATAATTTCAACACCTGTTGCAGCTTCTAGAGCTCTAATATTACGTCCTTCTCTACCTATAATTCGCCCTTTAACATCATCAGACTCTAAGTTAAACACAGAAACACAATTTTCTACTGCTTGTTCTACTCCAACTCTTTGTATGGTCCCTAAAACTACCCTTCTAGCTTCTTGTTCAGCCGTTAATTTTGCTTCTTCAATTGAAGTTTGAACAAAAGCCATTGCTTCTGTTTTGGCTTCATCTTTTAATGATGTTACCAATTCTATTTTTGCCTCATCTGCTGATAAACCTGAAATTTGCTCGAGCATGTCTACATGGCGCTTGTGCATTTTATCAAGTTCAGATTCTCTATTGTCTAAAAAGTCTAATTTTTTATTGTAGTCGTTTTCTTTCTGCTCTAAAGACTTGTTAAGTCGTTTGTTTTTATCAACTTCAGATGCTACTTGAGATTCTCTATCTCTAATTCGTTTTTCAACATCAGAAATCTTTTTTTCTCTACCAAGAATAACTTTTTCATGCTCAGATTTGAGTTCTATAAACTTTTCTTTAGCTTGTAATATTTTCTCTTTTTTTAAAGAGTCGGCATCTATTTTTGCTTCTTTTAAAATTGTAGCTGCTTCTTTTCTAGTTCCACTAAGTAACTTTTTTTCTCTTGCTTTTTCCATAGCTTTTGCTATCAAAAATCCAACTGTAATACCGACTAAAAGTCCGACTAGAATAGAAAATGTTATATTATCCATAATTTTGATTTATAAAAAAAGCCTACATCAGTTTGTTTTTTTAAACTCCATTATGGTATTTATAGGACTAACTAATTGATCAAGGATCCACTTGGTACTGAAATAAATTCAGCAGCTATGGCTTGCTTTTACAATTAAGACTCATCCTTCATAATTGAATCGTGTTGAGTTTAATAAACAATTTACTAACGTAGGCAGTGTGTTGTTAATGTATATTTTAATGAACTTATTTTAAATGAGAATCTACTAAATCTGTTAATTCCTTTATCTTATCTACTACTTCTCTGTTTGTAAAATCCTCTTCAATCGATGAAATTTCTACTTTTGAAGCAAATTGCAATGCACACATAGCTAAAACATCTTGTTTATCACTAACCGCATAATTTTCTTCATACATCGAAATTAATTTATTAATAGCATTTGCGGCTTTTCTCATGCCTTCTTCCTCTTTGGTATTGCTAACACTCAAAGGATAAGTTCTACCTGCTATAACAACATTAATTTTAAGTTTTTCCACAATTTAAAGAACTTTATTCATGCAACTGAATGATGCACTTATCGATTTCTCGAATTAACGTATTTATTTTGAGTTTCGTATCTCTTGTATTTGTACTACTGCCGTCTATAGTTTTTGCAATCTTGAGCAGATCATATTGTTTTTTTTGTTCTGCTAATAACTGGTCTCTTTTAAATAATTGATGTTGTAATTTTGTTGTACTTTGAAGCAATATTTCATTTTCATTCTTTAAAAATTCATAATTGGAAAGTAAGTTTTCTAACTTATCTTCCAGTAAATGAATTGCTTCTATTGTATTACTCATCTTTATTATAAGAATAAAACTATACCTACAAAGTTAACATTCTGTTTGATACTTTACAACATTTTGTTGCTTTTTTACTAATCTATTGAAACATAATACATTAGTTAAAAGATGTTTTTTTAGTATTTTTACAAAAAATAAATTCAGATTGAAACACCTTTTTTTCTTATTGATCATAGTATCGAGTTTTATAAGTTTTTCTCAAGAAAAATATCCAAAAAATTTTTTTAGAAACCCTTTAAACATCCCAAGTGAATTGGCTGGAACTTTTGGAGAATTAAGAAGTAATCATTTTCATTCTGGAGTAGATCTTAAAACCCTAGGAAAAGAAGGTTTAAAAGTTTATGCAACTGCAGATGGTTATATTTCTAGAATTAAAGTGGCTCAATTTGGGTATGGAAAAACTATCTATATTACGCATCCAAACGGATTCACTTCTGTATACGCACACTTAAGCAAGTATGCAAATCAAATAGAAGCGTATGTAAAATCAATTCAGTACAAAAAAGAAAAGTATCAAACTGGAAATTTATTTTTCAAAGAGAATAAATTTCCTGTTAAAAAAGGAGAGGTTATTGCCTTCTCTGGCAATACAGGAAGTTCTGGAGGACCTCATTTACATTATGAAATTCGAAATACAAAAACAGAAAAAATAATCAACCCTTTGCTTTTTGGTTTGAATCCAGAAGATACAATTTCTCCAGTATTTCAATCACTAAAAGTGTATCCTTTGGGTATAAATTCAAGAATCAACAATCAACATAAAAGTTTTATACTTTCGGTGAATGAAATCGATAAAGGCAGCTATATTGCTGATAGGTTTTTAGCTTCAGGCAGTGTTGGTTTCGGAGTTCATGTTTTTGACAGGTTGAATAATGTTTCAAATAAAAACGGAATTTACAGTTTAGAAATGCGGGTAAACGGAAAACGTTTTTATCATCATACTGTTGAAACATTTTCATTTACAGAAAGTAAATTCATTAATTTGCACATTGATTATCCGCACTACAAAAAATACAGTAGACGATACCAAAAAACATATAAAGAGTCAGCAAACAATCTCTCAACTTATAAAAATTTAATTAATGATGGAATTATAACTATTAAAAATGGGCTCAATTACTCCATAGAAATAATTGCTAAGGATTTTAAAGGAAATACAAGTTCTTTAAAAATACCAATTCTAGGTAAAAACCCAAATACGATATACACCCCACAAAAAGACACAACTGAATTTAAAATTATTGCAACCGAATTTCAAAAATTCAAAAAAGAAAATATTACAATTGCTTTTCCAAAAAACACCTTTTACAAGGATGTGTTTTTAGACTTTAAAGTCGAAAAAGGAATTGCAAAGATACATACACCTTCAATTCCATTAGATAAAAGTTTTACATTAACTTTTGGTGTTTCTAGCTATTCTGAAATCGAAAAGGAACAACTATACATCGCCAATATAGAAAACCCAAAATTCCCATTCTATCAAGAAACAAGAAAAAAGGACAGTATATTTTATACAACCACAAAAACTTTGGGTAATTACTCCTTATTAATCGATGACAAAAAACCTGAAATCAATCTACTATACTTTAAAGATGCCCAGTGGATCTCCAAACGAAAAACTCTTAAAGTTAAAATTTCAGATAAAGGTTCTGGTATTAAAAATTATAGAGCTACCATCGATGGAAAATGGATTTTAATGGAATACAATCATAAAAAAAGAATATTAACGTATAATTTTAGTGACAAAAGATTGTCTGGTAGCAAACATATCTTTAAAATTGTAGTCTCGGACAATGTTGGAAATACGAATACACTTTCTGCAACGTTCTTTAAGAAACAACTAAACTAACTTCCGTGAAAAAAGCTTTCCTGTTTTTATACTTTCTCCCTATTATTGCTTTTGCTCAAAAAATGACAATCCTTAAAGGGACGATTAAAAATAAAGAGAAACAACCCATAGAAAATGTTTCCATTAAATACAATAATGTTGGAACCACAACTGATAAAAATGGAAATTATCAAATTAGGATTCCTTTCAAAGAAGAAATCACATTAACTTTTAGCCACATCTCTCACATAACTTTTTCTAAAAAATATACTGCAAATAGTAGAAATATTGTACGACTTTCTGTTGTTCTTAGTTCAAAAACAGAAGAATTAAAAGAAATAGTAATCAGAGAGAATAAAAAAAATATAGACGGTTTTAAAAAGATTGATATTGCTGTTGTTAAAAACGTCATTGGTTCGAACGCTGGTGTTGAAAATATTTTAATGACATTACCCGGAGTCAATAATAACAATGAATTAAGTACTCAATACAATGTAAGAGGAGGTAATTTTGACGAGAATTTAGTATATGTAAATGGTATTGAAGTCTACAGGCCATTTCTAATACGATCCGG
>JAQWOW010000269.1 GCA_029245665.1 Polaribacter sp.
ATCAGTTCATCAATTTGGAAGAAAAGCAAAATCAGCAATTGAAACTGCAAGAAAAAATATAGCAAAACATTTAAATGTATCTGCAAGTGAAATTATTTTTACAGCTGGAGGAACAGAAGCTGATAATTTAATTTTACACAACGCTGTTTTTAATTTAGACATAAAAAGGATTGTTACTTCTAAAATAGAACATCATGCTGTTTTACACACTTGTAATTATTTAGAAAAAGTACATAATATTGTTGTTGATTATGTTGATGTAGACGAATTTGGGTCGGTTAATTTAGCTCATTTAAAGGAATTGCTCTCTAATTCAAACAGCAAAACGTTGGTGAGTTTAATGCTTATTAATAACGAAATTGGCAATTTCTTAGATGCAGAAAAAGTTTCTGAGATTTGTAAAGGTCATAATGCATTATTTCATTCAGATACGGTTCAAGCAATTGGTCATTTTGAAATTGATTTACAAAAAACACCAATCGATTTTATAGTAGCAAGTGCTCATAAATTTCATGGTCCTAAAGGAGTAGGTTTTGCTTATTTTAAAAAAGGTTTTGGAATTTTACCGATGTTTCACGGTGGTGATCAAGAGAAAGGTGCGAGATCTAGTACAGAAAATGTTCATTCTATCTTAGGGATGGAAAAAGCATTAGACATTGCGCTTTCTAATTTAGAAAAAGATAAAGATACTATTGAACGGTTGAAAAAGTATTTTATTTCTGAGCTACATAAAATATCAGAAGATATCGAATTTAATGGTTTTTCGTCCATTTTAAATAAGAGTACTTATACCATTTTAAATGTACGTTTTCCTCTGAATAATGACATGCTTTTATTTAGTTTAGATATGGCAGGTATTGCTGTTTCAGGAGGAAGTGCTTGTCAGAGTGGGAGTTCTTTGGGTTCTCATGTACTGTTAGAAATCTTAAGTAAAAAAGAAGCTGACAAAACCTCTGTGAGATTCTCTTTCTCAAAATATACAACGATACAAGAGCTTGATTTTGTATTGACGTACCTAAAAAATAACCTAAAAAAAGAGTAAAATAATTATTAAATTTTTAAATAATTTTTAGCTTTAATTCCGTTTTAAGTACACTTTCGTCTTATTAAATAGATTTCTGCCTTTGTAAGTTGTTGTACTACTTTAATTTTAAGAGTGAAATATTGTATTTTATTCCGAAATTGACAAAAGGACTATTCAGTTGACCTCCAACTGCACTAACCAAACCTCCTGAGGTTCTGAGTCTTAGAGTTTTTGAAATTTTACAATCGACACCTAAACTTGGTTTTATAATTAAACCTTGACCAGTACTAATATCACCTCCACCAGCTGCCCCTGTTAATAGTTGAGAAAAAAGAGTTGTAGAACGATGAAAGAGTGGTTTTGTTTTTATGCCAAGACCGATAATTCCCTCTGCATAAGCACCAGCATTTCCAAAGTTGGCAAATGAAGTTTGTCCTGCTATAAAAATATTATTATTCACGTATAAATTTAGTTGTAATGAGATTTGATGTAAATTTTCATTGGGAAGTTTATCTCTTCTTGCATTAAAATACAGGTCCTGTTTAACAATCACGTCAATACCCTTGAATTGTCCAAGAGTAAAAGTACTATTATCTGTTTTTACACCATTTCTTTCAATATAATATTTCACTCCAACTCCGAATGAAGAAGTATAAAAATGAGCGTCGGGAGAGGTTACGAATCCTTTGTTTAAGGATAAGAAAACGTCATTATAAAGTTGTTGTTCAATAGAAATATCTGGATATAGTAAAAAACCACCTTTGGTGTCTACACCGCCACCGCCACCAGCTCCCATTCCAAATTTCACCAGTATATTTGTTCTTTTTTTATTCATTTCAAAGTGATGACCTGCACCCAAAAAAACATCCATATAACCAGCTCTAATTCCATCATAAGCCCCGTCTACTTTTAAGAACGTAAACCAGTTTTTAGAAAAGTAATTGGCCAATTCAAAACCAGCAAGTTTTATAGTAGCGCCATTAAATTTTTGAACATTGATATTTTTGTCTTCACCTTTT
>JAQWOW010000271.1 GCA_029245665.1 Polaribacter sp.
GGTCTTTTTTTTTCATGAACTGTAAAGAATCGTTTATGATGCTGCAGGCATTCGTCCTTTAAAACTCCAACTACAACAGTAATCCCTGCTTTTTTTAGTCGTTCAATTCCTTTACCAGCTACTAAACTATTAGAATCTAAACAGCCAATAACTACCTTTCTGGGTTGGTATTTGATAATTAAATCTGCACACGGTGGTGTTTTTCCGAAATGAGAACAAGGCTCTAATGTTACATATATAGTAGCTTCTTTAATAAGTGATTTATCTCTTACAGAATGAATTGCATTTACTTCTGCATGATTTCCTCCATAAGCGGATGTAAACCCTTCGCCAATAATTTTATTATTCCAAACAACAACACAACCAACAGAGGGATTTGGACGTGAAAAACCAATTCCGTTTTTGGCAATCTGCAAACAGCGTTTTATGTAAATTTTATGATTGATATTTCTTTTAGTTTATCAGAGCGTAAATTGAACTTATAATTTTATTTTTATTTCTTCTGTTTTATCGACTAAAAATTCCTTTTTAAAAGCATACACATCATATTGAAGGTTGCCTATAATTCTAATCGTTATTTTTTTCGCTAAAACAGCATTTACAAGACCACTCAAAAGTCCAGTTTTAAAACCTTTTAAAATATCTTTGGTAAGTATATTTGCGTATAAAGGAATTTGAAATGTATTTTTGGCCGGTACTCTAAATTCATCAGAAAAAACTTCTGCAACCTCAACTCCATTAACAATTACTTTCATTTCGTCTGTAGAAATTTTACCTCCAACATTATTTGGATTTTCAAAAAAGGCAACCGCTTTCAACCGAAGTGTATCTGAAGAAAAATGCATTACTTTTACATTGTCTATCTTCACAAAAACTGGTTGTTTCGTTAAAGAACAACTTGTAAATAATAAAAGCGAAAGGATAAAATATAAACTATTTTTCATCTACATTAATTAAAAATTTAGGTAAATTGCTCTTGCAAAAATACAGTAATAAATGACAAGTCGAAATTTTATCTTTAGAGAAATAAAACCTGAAGATAATGAACAATTAGCAACTGTAATTAAAAGTGTTATTCTAGAAATGGGTGCTCCCAAAATAGGAACGGCCTTTGAAGATAAAGCGACGAATCAAATGTTTGAAAATTTTCAGAAACCAACCTCTTTTTACTATGTTGTTCTGCATAAAAATAAAATTGTAGGCGGTGCAGGAATTGCAAAATTAGACAATGTAAAAGGCGATATATGCGAACTTCAAAAAATGTATTTCCTACCTTTAATAAGAGGGAAAGGTTTGGGATCAAAATTAATAGAAACCTGTTTAAAAAGAGCTAAATTAGTTGGATTTAAGAAATGTTACTTAGAAACAATGCCCTATATGGAAGCGGCTACAACATTGTATAGAAAAAACGGATTTGTTAATTTAGAAAAACCATTGGGGAATACTGGTCATTATTCTTGTAATGTTTGGATGATAAAAGAATTATGATTTTAAAAGAATTTAGAGCTTATATCCATGAAACGCTTTCAGGAATCTATCCAAATACAGAAATCGACAGCTTTTTCTATATACTGATCGAAGAAAAGTTAAACCTACAAAGAATTGATACTTTTTTAAAACCAGATTTTTTAATAATTGACGACTATTTATCGGAGTTGAAAAACATTATCAAAAGACTTAAAAACGAGGAACCAATTCAATATATTTTGAAAAAAACATCGTTTTATGGACTGCCTTTTGTTGTTGATGAGAATACACTAATCCCAAGACCAGAAACGGAAGAATTAGTAGCGTGGGCTATCGAAGAAGCAAGAAAAATTTCAGAATACAATACTGAAAAACTATCAATTATTGATATTGGAACTGGATCTGGTTGTATTCCAATATCCATGGCAAAACATTTACCAGAAGCAAGTATTTCTGCGATAGATATTTCTAAAAAAGCGTTGAAAATTGCTACTAAAAACGCGCTTTTAAATAAGGTTACTATTCATTTTTTTGAAATTGATATTTTACAGACGAATTTACTTCCTCAACAATTTAATATTATTGTATCAAACCCTCCCTATGTTAGAGAATTAGAAAAAGTAGAAATAAAAAATAACGTTTTGCAAAACGAACCCCATTTGGCTTTGTTTGTTGCGAACGATAATCCTTTAGTGTTTTATAAAAAGATTGCAAATCTGGCAAAGAAATTTCTTACTAAAAAAGGAGTTTTGTTTTTTGAAATCAATCAATATTTAGAAAAAGAAACTGTAAAAATGTTAGAAAAAAAAGGGTTTAAAAACATTGAATTAAGAAAAGATTTATTTGGTAATTACAGAATGATAAAGTGCCAATTAGGGAAATAATTTATTTCATTAAAATAAAAAAATGAAGAAACTATTTTTTCACTTTTAAACTCCATTCAAATAAAAAAGACGAAACGATAATCCCATCCTCATTCTCGCCTTTAGAAGTTAACCTCACTATTTGTCCCTCTCCTGTCTCGATTGATTTTTGAATAGCTTCTTTAATTTGATTTCCACCGCAACAAGTAAACAAGATTTTACCGGTTGCTTTTTTAAAAAAATCAGCTTCTTGGTGTGAAACTAACATAGAAACTTTTTTATTAGAAGCTTTTATGGCTTTCATAACCAAAACACCTGTTGCCATTTCTGCTGCCATTCCTTGAGCTGCCCAAAACATACTTTTAAAAGGATTTTGATTAATCCATTTGTGTTTAATCCTTACGATAGCAGTTGTCTCTGTTATTGATTTCACTCTCATTCCGCTGATGAAAGCCAGAGGCAATTTGAATAACATAAATAAATTTATTTTTCTTGGTGTGATGATCATATTTACTGTTTATGTCCACAATTTACTTCTTTTTGAGAAAGTAATCCTGATTTAACAATATTAAAGTTATAAAACTATCATTTTAAGTTAGTTGATAATATTAACAAAGTCTTTGTAGAGGATTAAAAATTGTCCACCAAGTAGTTTTAATTTAAATTAGTTCCATTCTTAACAAGAAAATTATCCATTTTGAAAAATTTTAACATGAAGCATCAATTTATACCAACCATAAAAGACATATTTACACTATTAATTTTAGCAAACATATTATTTGGTTGTCATAAAAATGACACTAAAACATGGGATGATAAAGGAGATTCAAAAGAGCAAAACCTAGATGCTCAAAGATTAGTTCATGAGGGTGAAACAAGGGAATATGTATTATATGTTCCGGAATCTTATGATGGAATTGCAGCAGTTCCTTTAATGTTTAATTTTCACGGATATGGTGGAAATGCAAGTGAATATATGAACTATGCTGATATGCGTTCACTTGCTGAATCTGAAAATTTTATTTTAGTATATCCTCAAGGGAGCACTTTAGATGGATCTCCACATTGGAATCCTTCTCTAGCCAGTCCCGAAAATAAAAGCAATGCAGATGATCTAGGGTTCATAGAGGCACTCATCAATAAACTTGCAACAGACTATATGATTGATAGGAAAAGAATATATGCGTGTGGGTATTCAAACGGCGGAATGATGAGTTATGGACTTGCCTCGCATAAAAGTAATCTAATAGCTGCTGTAGGCTCTATTTCAGGAGCAATGATTGATACTGACATTGTTCCTTCACACCCGATACCTGTTATCAAAATTCATGGAACATCTGATGAAGTGTTGCCATATAATGGAATTAGTGGTGAGTATAATTCTGTAGAGACCACTCTTGAGTATTGGAAAAATTTTAACAATACAAATACAACACCTAATGTTAGTAGTTTCAATGATAATGGAACCATAATTGAACATTTTATTTATGCCGATGGAGATAACGGTTGTAATGTAGAGCATTATAAAGTTATTGAAGGGGAGCACGTTTGGTTTGATCTGAATTATCAAGGTGCTAATACAAGCATGTTAATTTGGGATTTTGTTTCAAAATATGATATTAATGGGTTGCAATAATCTGATAAAAAATACACATCTATAGTACCTTATTCAATAAAAATTTAGAAAAACTACAAGCTATTTTTATAAACTTAGATTTATACCGTGATAAACTAGACTAGAAGTATACAATAGAATTTCATCTTAATAACAGTTACAAAACGAAACATTACTTCTTCTCCAGGTGCTCCTCAATATCCGAGATATGATGCTGTAATGCTTCTGCAGAAATTTGTATTTCTTTTATAAGTAAAGACAGAGAAACAATTAATAAAACTAAGGCAAATCCAAACACCCAGACTGCTACCGTGTGAATGTGTACATATATTAAAAACATTGTTAGTACACAAAACAACAAACTAGAGATCCCAAAAATCTGCATCCATCTTGTTAAGTTCAAGCGAAGCTTTAAATTCTTAATTTGTCTTAATAATGAGGTGTCCTTTTTTTCTAAATATATATCATGTAAATTTCTAATAACTGCAGCATATGCCAAAAAACGATTGGTATACGCTAACATGATTAATGAAATTGCAGAAAATAAAAGTGCCGGGGTTGTTAAAGATAAATCTTCCATATAAAAATCAAAATTAAGTAATATTAATCACGAATAGAAAAATAAGTAGGAAATTATTTTGATACTATATTGATTAGATTCTGAAATCTCTTATTTCTATACTCGACAAAAATGCTACATTTGCAAATATGCGAATAGACATTATTTCAATTGCTCCAAATTTATTAGAAAGTCCATTTAACCATTCTATTATTAAGAGAGCCAAAGACAAAGGTTTAGCCGAAATTATAATTCATGATTTACGAATATATGGTTTGGGTAATTACAAACAAATTGACGATACTCAATATGGAGGAGGCGCAGGGATGGTGATGATGATTGAGCCAATTGCAAATTGTATTAAAAAGTTGCAATTAGAGAGAGATTACGACGAAATTATTTACATGACCCCTGATGCAAAAACTCTAAATCAAGGAACAGCAAATATACTTTCTTTGAAAAAAAACATCCTTATTTTAACGGGACATTACAAAGGAGTTGATCAAAGAGTTCGTGACAAATTTATTACAAAAGAAATATCTATAGGTGATTACGTTTTGACAGGAGGAGAATTAGCTGCCGCTGTTTTGGTAGATGCTGTTGTTCGATTAATTCCTGGTGTTATTGGAGATGAACAGTCTGCATTAACAGATTCTTTTCAAGATCATTTATTATCTCCACCCGTTTACACAAGGCCTTCTGAGTTTGATGGAATGAAAGTACCTGATTTGTTATTGACTGGTAACTTTCCAAAAATTGAGGACTGGAGAAGTGAACAAGCATACAAAAGAACAAAAGAAATAAGACCCGATTTATTAGACGAAACCCCTTAAAGATTTTCACCAACAACTTTAGAATACACAACTTGAAAACAATAAAAACTTTTATAAATGATAACAAAGCTATTTCGTGGGTTTTAGGATTTCAATTATTTAGATTTATTTTACTCCCGTTTATGGGGCTAATGCCTCAAGACGCCTATTATTACTTATACGGTCAAAATTTGTCTTTATCCTATTTTGACCACCCTGGAATGATCGGTTATATCTTGAGAATTTTTACAGATATTTTCGGCCAATCAATTTTTACATTAAAATTTGCTGATTTTACAATCACCACATTAACAATAGTCAGTTTCTATAAATTAGCATCTTATTTTTTATCAAAGAAAAAACAACAAAGAGCTATTATTTTATTGGCTTCTACTTTTTGTGTTTCTATTTTATCATTCAACTCTACGCCAGATGTTCCACTTTTATTATTTTGGACACTAAGTTTAATCTGTTTGTACAAAGCAATTTTTGAAGAAAAAAAGGGGTTTTGGATTTTGGGAGGAATTGCAATGGGCCTAGCTTTTAATAGTAAATACACAGCTTTGTTGTTGCAAATAGGATTGATTTCATTTCTTGTTTTTTCAAACAGATACAGAAAACTCTTACTTTCTCCTTGGTTTTGGACCTCATTATTTATT
This sequence comes from Polaribacter sp., assembly GCA_029245665.1. Lineage (GTDB taxonomy): Bacteria > Bacteroidota > Bacteroidia > Flavobacteriales > Flavobacteriaceae > Polaribacter. Next base: position 5,976 of record JAQWOW010000271.1, read on the forward strand.
TCTATTTTAGTAACATTCCCTGTTTGGTATTGGAACTATCAGAATGAATTTGCTTCTTTTGCCTTTCAATCTTCAGAAAGAACAAGTTCAATTTCAGAATTTAAAATATCTCCCAAGAATTTCTTTGGTGCAATAGGACATCAAATGTTCTTGTTAATCCCTATTTTATTTTTGGTCTTTGCAACATTTACGTTTAAATATGTGAAGAGAGCAGTTTTAAAATTAAAAATTCCACAAGCTAAAACATTATTTTTATTAGCTTTTTTTATACCAACTTTTTTAGGATTCTTTAGTCTAA
>JAQWOW010000279.1 GCA_029245665.1 Polaribacter sp.
CAAGAAACATTTTGTAATTTTAGGCTTTAGAGTATTAATTTTGATATTATTTTGAGTTTTAACAAATTTAGGAATATTTACGAGTTAAAAATAACTTCAACATACAACTTATGCACAAAAGATTAGAAACCGACTTAATGAGTTTGGCACATAGCATTTTAAAAATGAAGAATAAAGGCGATGTTTTTGCCTTGAAAGAAAAATCGAAGGTTATTTATGAGAAATTATCTTTGTTGGCATTTGTGGAAGAATATGTAAATACATCACCAGATGCAACTGAATCTAAGGGAGAATTACTAACTAAAATAGAAAAAGGTTTGGCGCTAAAAGAAGCAAAACAAGTAGTTGCTAGTGAAAATGAAAAAGAAGTTCTGCCGTTAGAAGATAAAGAAGAAGTTCAAGAAGAATCAGTTGAAGACAGTTCAGAGGTGTCCGGTACAGATGAAATTATTGAGCAACCTTTTGATGAGTTAGAAGAGTTAATGCTTCGCAAAGAAGATGCTGTATCTAATCTTACAGATGCTGTTATTGAGGAAGGAGAATCTAAAACGGTGACGCTAGAAGAAGAATTACATGACACTATTTCTGTTGATGAAATGGCCACTTTGTTTGATATTCCCGTGTCAAAATCTTTAAATGATAAATTGTCCGTAAACATTCAAATAGGTTTAAATGATAGAATTGCCTTTGTGAAAAACCTTTTTGATGGAAGTCAAGAGGATTTCAATAGAGTGCTCTCTCAACTAAATTCTTATGCATCAGAAAAAGAAGCAAAGAAATTTATCAATAAAATGGTAAAACCAGATTATGATTGGTCTCAACAAGAAGAATTAGAAGCTCGTTTTTTAGAAATTGTTGAACGTAAATTTGTTTAATAAACAGACTCTTGAAGCCAATTTTAATTCACACTCATTTTCATAAACGTAGAACTGGAATTACCAGAAGTATAGAAAATGTTTTGCCTTTTTTTAATGAAAAATTTGAAACTTATATTTATGGATATAATGTAAAAGGAAAGAAAATCTCTTTTTTTAGATTAAAATCTCTGATATTTTCAAATAGAGAGGTAGTTGTTCATTGTCACAGAAATAACGAAATGATAAGAATGCTTTTCTATCGTTTTTTAGGAGCAAAATTTACATTTGTTGCCACTCGTCATGCAGAGACTACTCCTTCTAAACTCACCAAACTATTACTCAAAAAAGCAGACAAAGTTATTACACTCATAGAAAGTATGAGTAAAAATTTAGGAATTCCAAACGCTATTGTTGGTCACGGTGTGGATGTTGATTTATTCTTTCCAAAACAAGATGTTAGACGAGATAATATAGAGCAAGAAAATATTATTTTGTGCGCTGGAAGAGTTCGAAAAGCAAAAGGACAGCAGGTTTTATTAGAGTCAGCAAAGGTTTTAAAACAGCATGAAAATTGGGCTTTGGTAGTTGTAGGAAAGGTTGACAAACCAATTTTTTTAGAAGACTTAGCTGCAATTGCTAAAAAACATGAAATAGAAAAGCAAGTCTATTTTATTGATGAAACAAAAGACATTATTTCTTATTATCAAGCATCAAAACTTGTAGTAATACCAAGTTACTCTGAAGGATTTTCTTTAGTAACAGCAGAAGCAATGTCTTGTGGTTGTTCTGTAATTGCTACAAAAAACGTTGGGGTGCATTCTTCATTAATAACCCATTCTAAAAATGGATATTTAGTTGACGTTGGAAATGTTTCTGAACTTGAGACCCTTTTATTAAAAGCAATTACAAATGAAATTCCACATTTAGGAAAAAAAGCAAGAAAAGAAATTATTGAAAATTGGAGTGCAGAGAAAGAAGCAAATCATCTTATGGAAATATATAAAAATTAATAAATGAAGAAAATTGTTTTTTTAATAGTTTCAGTATTTTTTTTAGGAAGTTGTAAATCAACATACAAAACCCAAGACTTTTTAACAACAAATATTCCAAGCGAACCAAACTATAATAACGAAAAAAATTGGGCTGTTTTACCAAACAACTATTCAAATGAATTAAAACAGTTTTCGTCCAAAGAGATAGATACTTTAAAAGCAGATGTTTTTTATGTCTACCCCACTTTAAATTTAGAGAAAGAGGATCTTCGATGGAACGTACCCATAGAAGATGAAAAACAAAAAAATAAAGTATTAAATAAAGCAGTATTATTTCAAGCGTCTG
>JAQWOW010000252.1 GCA_029245665.1 Polaribacter sp.
TATTTTTGCTATAAATCCTAAATCATGAATAAAACTAATTGCTGTATCATCATCCGTACCAGAAAAAGACATCTTAAATTTACGACCCATTTCTTGACAAATTGGATTTCTTAAAAAGAATGAAAAGGTTGCCTCTGCGTAAGGAGAAACATCAAAAGGTTCGTTTCGATCTATTCCTGCCGTTTCTGAGGCTGTAACGTTTCTAACGGCATTCCCACAAGCTTCCCGTAATGTAATATCATCCTTTTCTAATTGGGCCCACAACTCTGGAGTTCTGTCTAAATTTACATGATGAATTTGGATATCTTGACGCGTGGTAATGTGTAATCTACCACGAGAATATTCGTCTGAAACATCAGAAATTCTGTGCAGTTGTTCACTTGTTAGCTTTCCATAAGGTAATTTTATACGGATCATCTGTACACCAAACTGACGCTGACCATAAACTCCTCTAGCCAAACGCAAACTTCTGAAGCGTTCTTCGTCTATTTTGCCTTCTTTAAAAAGCTGAATTTTACGATCCAACTCTAAAATATCTTTTTCTACAATAGGATTCTCTATTTCGGTTCTAAAACTTTGCATATTATTTTATTTATTATCGGATGAAATCAATACTTAATTCAGCGACCAATCTGTCTCTAAATTCTATTGTTTCATTAAAATTGTGATCGGTATCATTTCCACTCGAAAAAAACAGTACCAATTTTTCAAACAGTGCGACTACGTCTTTCAATACATCTATTGCTTCACTCTCTAAAGCATCTACTTGTATTGTTCTTTGATTCATTATCATGTCTTTTAGATATGCAAACCACATTCTCTATTACTTTCTACTTTTGTCGGATCGAAATAGGTAAACTCGTTCGACAGATTTTTAGCTTCTAAATAGTGATCTAATGCTTCGTCTGACCAGTTGTAAAACGGACTCACCTTTATAATTCCGTCTTTACTTTCAGAAACAATGTCTATGCTATTTCTAAACGAAGTTTGACCTTTTCTCAAATTGGTAAACCACACATCAGGTTGGTGTTCTTTCATTGCTCTTGAAAAGGGCTCTAGTTTAACTTGCTCTGTAAAAAGAACATGTTTTTCATCGTCTATAGAGGGTATTCCCATAACAACATTGCGGTGTGCAGTTGTTTGTTTTGGAGTGTATAAATGAATATTTAAATTCAGTTTCTCTATTGTTTCCTCTGCGTGTTTATAAGTCTCAGCTGTATTGTAACCTGTGTCACACCAAATCACTTTAATGTCTTTCTGAACCTCTGTAACTGCACTTAAAATTGCTACCTCATAAGGTCTAAAGTTGGTTGTAATTAAAGGATTTTTAGCAAAAGAAATGGCCCAAGAAATAATTTCTTCCGGACTTTTATCTTTTAATTTTTTGTTTATTAGTGTTAAATTTAAGCTCATTATTTTCCCCAATTTATCTTATTCCATATTCTTTCATGAAAGAAATACAAAACTAATTTTGTTATAAAATCTACCGAAGCAATTGATGTAGCTAAAGCAATTTCCCCAATCAAAATGTAAGACACCAACAAGGTATCTAGGGTTCCTAAAACTCTCCAGCTCAATGCTTTTAATACACTTCGTAAAGGTTTTTCAGAATTCTTATCTTCTTCAAAACCTCTACCCTGTGCTTTTTTACTAAAAATGATTTGGTTTAAAATCATAAAAAATAATTAATTCAAATAATACCCTACTATATTAATAGGATATACAAATCTACTATAAAAAATAGTATTAAATGGTTTAAAATTTAGAATAATTTCTAAAACTCTATAAAATTAGTAGATTACTAAAAAAAGGAGATGAAAAGTAGGAATATCGAATTACTAAAAGCTTTTAGTAAAAAATATAATCTTAAAATTTTAGTGTGTTTTTCAGATTTTAACAGTTGCATAAATCAGCCAATGTAGTATTTCTAAATATCTCTAGAGAACTGTCTCTAAGTTCTGTCATCAAGTTATGAACTGCGCATTTGGTCTCATCTGGGCAATCAGCGCATTTTTTATAAAAATTTAAACTCACACAAGGAACCATAGAAATTGGGCCTTCTAAAATTCTCATAACCACAGTCATTTGAATTTCACTGGGCTCTTTCAAAAGATAATAGCCTCCACCTTTTCCTTTTTTGGAGCCTAACAATTCGTTTTTACGAAGTGTTAAGAGGATACTTTCTAAAAACTTTAAAGAAATATTTTCACTTTTTGAAATTTCGGCAATTGGAATAGGGTCTCTCTGCTCCTTTTTGGCCAAATAAGTAAGTGCTTTAATTCCGTATTTTGTTTTTTTAGAAAGCATATTACAAAACTACACCTTATAAATGTAATTATCAAGCATTCAAAGCCTGTTGAATGTCTGCAATAATATCTGCTACATTTTCTAAGCCTACAGAAATCCTTACCAAACCATCTGTAATACCAACTTCTAGTCTATCTTCTTCGGTTAAACGTCCGTGAGTTGTAGA
>JAQWOW010000256.1 GCA_029245665.1 Polaribacter sp.
GCTCTTGTTGCGTAAACAGTAGTTTCATTCGTTGCTGTAATTGTATATTTACCATCTGCAACAAATGTGATTACTGCAGTCTTCATGTCTGGAGAAAAGTACGTTTCCATATCAGAAAGTTCAAAGAATTCCCATGTTAAAGGAGCATCTTTAGTGAGGTCATCTTTGGTGTAAATATAAAAAGGATTTAAATTAGAGTCTCCTGTTGAAACTTTAATTTCTGGATGCTCAAACTTTTTGTAAGATTCAGAGTCACCTTCCATTATTGCTTTTTGCATTTCTTTTTGCATCTCTATGATTTTGTTACTAATATCAGATGCTGCATTCTTTGCATAATACAATTGTGCATTGCTACTGTATGGAGATGAAAATGTTCCAAAATCTATTGCTTTAAGTTGTGTTTTCAAAGCATTTTCATAATCACCCATTGACGCATAATGTTCTGCCATAGAATCATAAGAATTGGGACCATTGTGAATGTCTTGAGACATTTTTACGTATTTCATAGCTTGTTCAGTATCTTTTTCACCAAATGCTCCATTCATATAGCCGTAAGATATCATGTTGTATGCAGAGGAAGCATATTCTGGGAATTTTTCAGCAAATACTTTAAAAGAATTAAAATCTTGAATTGATGTAGCCAAGTAATGAATTAAGGGACTCTTCGGAAATTTATTTACAAGACCTGTTTCTAAAGATTTTCGGTCGTCTGAAGATGCAGACATATAATCATACCAAGCTCTTTCTTCTTTGGTTAGTTTAGAGGTATTGATATTGTTAAGTTTACCAGATCTACTTCCCCATTTTTTATCTGCACTACTAATGTAAGCTAATGTTAGTTTTGCACAACCGCAGTTTTCATCTATTAGCAAAGCAGAATTTGCAGCACCAAAAGCCGCCATGTATTCTAAATTAAAAGCGTATTCTATTGCTTGGTTTGCTATAATTTTTGCTTTTTTGTTACAGGATGTGTCTTTAATCCACTGTGCATTTAAAATTACCGTGAAGCTCAAAGTAACAACAGTTAAAATGTTTTTCATTCTAAATTTCATAAGTATCTCATTTATTATAGGTTCATAAACAAATCTACAAAATTAGTTTTTTAAAACAATTAATTTGTTTTAATATATTTTATCCAGATATTTTTTGTTTTAATTGTGAAATCTTAAATTAAGACATTGATTACTGTTTTTTACAGTAAAAGACAAAGAAACTTTTAATATTGATTATTAAAACTGTTTTTAAATCGACCTCAGACTTTTGCTATTAGAACATCTATCAATATTCTATAAGAAAGAGGGTTTATTGATATTGAAAAATATTCTCTTCCATAAAAACTAGATTTAAATGATTTATTAAGTGTATTTTGATTTACAACGAATGTGTTTTAAAAAAAATCTAAAATAATTTTCTTATTCAAGGTACCGTTTTCAGTTTGTAACTGAACAATATAAACACCATTGTTAAGGTTTTTAGGCAATGCAATGTCATTTACGCCATTTCCTTCAAAGGATGTATTTAGTAGTTGTTTTCCGAGGATATTAAATAATTTAACAGCTACTTTTTCTTGTGGTAAACCAACAATTCTTAATGAAGAATTATTTATTTTATAGATAGCTGTTTTGTCTAGGAGAGCTTTAGAACTATTTAAAGTATTTTGTGAAGTATGCAAATAAAAACGTCCAACTTCGTTC
>JAQWOW010000259.1 GCA_029245665.1 Polaribacter sp.
AGTGGCTTAAGTGCTATCGCCATGTGTTTAATGAGTTTAGAGCATGAAATAAATCCTGATTTAACAAAAGAATTTATCAATAAAAAAGCTTCTTTTTTAGCGCGTTTAGGTTCTGGAAGTGCAAGTAGAAGTATTGAAGGTCCTATAGTTGTTTGGGGTGCTCACACAGAAATAAAAGGCAGTTCAGATTTGTTTGGTGTTCAATTTCCACATAAAGTACATCCTATTTTTGAAAATTATCAAGATGCTATTTTATTGGTAGATAAAGGAGAGAAACAAGTTTCGAGTACTGTTGGTCATAATTTAATGCATGAGCACCCGTATGCAGAAAATCGTTTTACTCAAGCCAATGAAAATTTATCAAAAATATCAAAAATTCTTCAAAATGGGGATGTAAAAGCCTTCATAGATTTAGTAGAAAGTGAGGCGTTAACCTTGCATGCAATGATGCTCTCAAGTGCTCCTTATTTTGTATTGATGAAGCCAAATACTTTGGAGATTATCAATAGAATTTGGCAGTATAGAAATGAAACGAATAGTAATGTTTGTTTTACGCTAGATGCAGGAGCAAATGTTCATGTTTTATACCCGGAATCAGAAAAAGCAGCTGTAAATCAATTCATTGAAAATCAACTATCTAGCTATTGTCAGAAAAATCATTATATTTGTGACACTGTGGGTTTTGGAGCTGTACAACTGTAAATTATCTACAATAAAACAGGCTACATGAAAGCTATTACAAAGAACATATTTCTACTTTTTCTTCTTTTTTCAGTATCAGTTTTTGCACAACAAAAAAAATGGTTAGACGCCAGTTTAAAAGAAACGGATCAGCTAAATTCGGTTTACTACACAATTATTTCTAGTGATGCTTCAGAAGAAAATTATTTTTATAAGAGTGGTAAAATTTATAGAAAATTTAAATACTCAAGTCAGAAGTGGTCTCCAAATTTTTCCGCAAAGTTTTCAGAATTTTATGAAACTGGAGCCCTAAAAGTTTCTGGTAAATATGAAAACGGATTCAAAGAAGGTATTTGGAAAATTTACTATAAAAATGGTAAGATAAAAGAAAGAGGAAAATATAAAAGTGGAGAAAAAGTAGGGATTTGGAAGGCTTTTTACAAAAATTTTTAAATGCATTCTCTTCCGCAATAATTTTGTATTTTTGTGGTACTATAAAAAAAGAAAAATGAAAGGACCATTATTTTATGCCAAAATTCTTCTCTTTGGAGAATACGGTATTATTAAAGATTCTAAAGGATTAGCAATTCCTTATAATACCTACAGAGGAGCTTTAAAATCCACCTTAGATTTATCAGGGAAGTCTAAAGAATCTAATCAAAAAATGCAAAGTTTTTACACCTATTTGGCCTCTTTGGAAACATCTCTAGTCTCTTTTAATTTGAATAACTTTAAAAAAGATCTTGACAACGGAATGTATTTTGATTCTTCAATACCGCAAGGATATGGTGTTGGGAGTTCTGGTGCATTGGTAGCCTCTGTCTATGATAAATATGCTACGGATAAAATTACTGTTTTAGAAAATTTGACAAGAGAAAAGTTACTGAAATTGAAACAAATTTTCTCACTTATGGAATCTTTCTTCCATGGTAAAAGTTCTGGTTTAGACCCTTTAAATAGTTACTTAAGTTTGCCGATTCTAATAAACTCAAAAGAAAACATAGAGGCTGCGGGAATTCCGTCTCAGAAACAAGGTAAAGGAGCTGTTTTTCTTCTAGATTCAGAACAAATAGGCGAAACGCAACCCATGGTGAACCTCTTTATGAATAAGATGAAAAATGAAGGTTTTAGAAAAATGATTAGTGAGGAGTTTTCGACAACTACAGATGCTTGTATTGATGATTTTTTACATGGAAATGTAAAATCCCTTTTCGGAAATGTGAAATCATTGTCTAAAATTGTTTTGAAGAACTTTAAACCGATGATTCCAAATGCTTTTCACAAAGTTTGGGAAAACGGAATCAGAAGTAATGCTTATTATCTGAAACTTTGTGGTTCAGGTGGAGGTGGATATATCCTTGGTTTTACCAAAGATTATGAAAAAGCTCAAAAAATCCTCAAAGACCATAAGTTAGAGTTGGTTTATAGGTTCTAATTGTATGTTTAGCTTTAAAATAAAAAGAATCATTTTTAAATTTTTTAGCTTACTTTCTGTTATACGAGGCTATAATATTCTTGTTTTAATTTTTGCTCAATATTTAGCCGCTATTTTTATTTTCTCACCAAAAAAATCTCTTAGATATACTCTTTTTGATATTGATTTATTTTACATTATAGCAGCAACCATGTGTGTTGTTGCCTCTGGTTATCTTATCAATAATTTTTATGATTCAAAACTCGATAGAATCAACCGCCCTTTGAAAGCCGGAGTAGACAATTATGTAAAACAATCCATTAAGTTAAAATTATATTTTACATTAAACTTTTTAGGATTTGTCTTTGGTCTTTTAATTTCGGTGAGAGCAGCGTTGTTTTTTGCTATTTATATTTTCGGGATATGGCTCTATTCTCACAAGCTTAAAAAGTATTCCCTAGCAGGTCTGCTCTCTGCTACTTTTCTTACAATTCTTCCCTTTTTTGCCATATTTGTATACTATAAGAATTTCTCAAAAATAATTTTTATTCATGCAATTTTTTTGTTTCTAGTGATTATGGTTAGAGAATTGCTAAAAGATTTGCAGAGCATGAAAGGAGCAATAATTAACAGTTATGAGACTTTTCCTGTTGCATATGGAGAAAAGAAAACGAAGCAATTTTCACTCTTTCTTTTATCATTAACGGTCTTTCCAGTGGTAGTCTTGTTCCGTTATCCTGCAATAAGTTATATGAGGTATTATTTCTATTTTGCCTTAATTACTTTAATTTTTGTAGGATTTTATTTATGGAAATCTACAGAGATAAAACACTACAGAATGCTTCACAATGTTTTAAAAGTATTGCTTTTAATTGGTGTTTTTTCTTTAATTTTTATTGATACTTCTCTCCTTATAGAAAAAGTGATAGACAGATTGAATTAAGGTTTTTTATACCTATTTTTGCACAAATTTTTAAGTAATGAAATCAAACAAAAACTCGTCGAGAGGACGACAAGAAGGTAAGAAAAGTACTCCTCTAAGTAGAAAAAAACCAAAAAAAGAGTACAAAAAAATTAAAGAAACTCCTAAATCTGACCCTTCATTAGGGATCCGTTTAAACAAATACATTGCAAACTCAGGAATCTGTTCTCGAAGAGAAGCAGACACCTATATAGAGCACGGAAGTGTTGAAATAAACGGCAAACTCATCACAGAGATGGGATATAAGGTACAACCAGGGGATGTTGTACGTTTTGATGGAACCTCGATAACGCCAGAGCAAAAAAAGTATGTTCTTTTAAATAAGCCAAAAAATTACATCACCACGATGGATGATGATAGAGGTAGAAAAACGGTCATGGAGTTAATTGCTAACGCATCCAAAGAAAGAATTTATCCCGTTGGGAGGTTGGATAGAAATACAACTGGTTTGTTGTTGTTTACCAACGATGGTGATTTGGCTAAAAAGTTAACACACCCAAAACACAATGTTCGCAAATTATACCATGCTTCTCTAGATAGAAAACTAGAACTAAAAGATTTAGAAAAATTAAGAGGAGAGGTGATCATAGAAGGTAGAAAAGTTTTTATTGATGCCATTTCGTATGTAAATGGTGAATCGAAATCTGAAATAGGAATTGAAATTCATTCCGGTAGAAATAGAATTGTTCGTAAGATTTTTGAACATGTTGGTTATAAAGTAAATAAATTAGACAGGGTTGTTTTTGCAGAACTAACTAAGAAAAATTTACCAAGAGGTAGGTGGAGAGAATTAACGAATCTAGAAGTGTCAAACCTTCAAATTATGAAATAAAAATAAAATCCAGCAGCAGCTGGATTTTTAGATTTTACCACGAATCAAAACTGTAGATGACGGTTTTTTGAAGCACAAAAAACCAAACAAAATATTTGAGTTTTTAAGTGGTATTTCCAGGAAGTTTTGGGTTTTACCTTATTCTATGTATTTTTATTTAAGTAAATGAAAATCAACAGTATAATGGCAAAATCATGATAAAATAGTAAAGACAAATCAAAGGGAATAACCAGGATTTAAACCTTTCGAGCAACCTATCTAGCAGTTGGTATTTTCGCTTTATCTTGGCTTAGATCATTTAATTTCAAAAATATGTATATAAGGTTCTAAGGTCAACAAAGTTTAATTGTATTGTGGTTCTCCTTTGGAGGTGCAGACAAACGAGTTGGTTAT
>JAQWOW010000010.1 GCA_029245665.1 Polaribacter sp.
TATCGTTGTGGACCTCCTCTTCGAATTTCCTCATTTGCAAATTCTTCAAATTGTTTAAAATTCATTCTAAATGCATTTGATAATTTAAATGCTGTTTCATAGTAGGCATCGTCATTATTCCATGTTGCTCTTGGACTTAATAATTCTGATGGAACTCCTGGGCAAGTTCTGGGTTGCGCAACTCCAAATACGGAATGAATGTGGTAATTTTCGTAAGTATAATCGCTCAACTCACCGTTTAAAACAGCTGTAATCATGGCACGTGTATATTTTAATGGCATTCTTCTACCAACGCCGTATTTACCGCCAGACCAACCTGTATTTACCAACCAAACATGAACACCTGCATCTTTCATTTTTTTACTTAACATTTCAGCATATCTTGTGGGATGCAATGGCATAAAAGGCGCACCAAAACAAGCTGAAAAACTTGGCATAGGCTCTGTTACTCCCGCTTCTGTTCCTGCAACTTTTGCTGTATAACCAGAGATAAAATGATACGCTGCTTGACTTGGAGTCAATTTTGATATGGGAGGTAAAACACCAAAAGCATCTGCTGTTAAAAAGAAAATATTTTTTGGGTTTTTTCCTATTGATGGTTTTTGAATATTATCTATATAATCAATTGGGTAACTAACTCTTGTATTTTGAGTTATTGAAGTGTTGGTAAAATCGATCACTCCATGATCATCCATTACAACATTCTCTAAGATCGCCCCTTTTTTAATAGCAGAAAAAATTTCTGGTTCTTGTTCTTGTGACAAATTGATCACTTTTGCATAACATCCTCCTTCAAAGTTAAAAACTGTATTCTCTGCTGTCCAACCATGCTCATCATCTCCAATCAAACTTCTTAATGGATCTGTAGATAGTGTGGTTTTTCCGGTTCCAGAAAGTCCAAAGAAAATAGCAGTATCTCCCTCTTTGCCAATATTTGCAGAACAATGCATTGGCAAGGTATTTTTACATACAGGAAGTATAAAATTAAGGGCAGAAAAAATTCCTTTTTTAATTTCACCGGTATAACCAGTCCCTCCAATTAAAGCAATTTTTTTAGTAAAGTTTAAAATCGAGAAATTGTGTTGTCTCGTTCCATCTAATGCTGCATCCGCCATAAATCCGGGCGCATTGATAACGGTCCACTCCGGAATAAAATTTTTTAATTCTTTTTCTGATGGTCGTAAAAACATATTATACGCAAATAGATTACTCCACGGATACTCATTTACAACTCTAATATTTAATTTGTAATTTTCATCCGCACACGCAAAACTATCTCTGACAAAAATTTCTTTTTCAGACAAATAATGAACTACTTTGTCATAAAGCTTGTCAAATGTTTCCTCTTCAAAAGGCAAATTAATTTTACCCCACCAAATTTCATCTTTCGTAATGTCGTCTTTTACAATGAAGCGGTCCATTGGTGAACGTCCTGTAAATTCACCCGTATTAACCGCAATTGCTCCTAAAGAAGAGACAATACCCTGTTTGCTTCTTATTGTTTCATCTTGTAATTCATTCGAATTTAACTGATAACGTATTGTTGCATTTTTGATTCCTAGACTATTTAACGAAATCGATTTCGTATTTGTATCTACCATATCAATATTTTTTATTTAAGTATCCTACAAAATTAAACAATAATTAAAAATTAAGGCTCTTTTTAGGTAAAATTTATGAATCTTTTATTTAAATCTATATTTTCTCCAGAATAGTACCATCATTAACCCCCATCCTATAATAAATAAAGAACCTCCTAAAGGTGTCAAAAACCAAATAGATTTAGCAGTAACAGAGGTAAGCTGAATTAAATATATAGATCCAGAAAAAAATAAAATCCCCATAAAAAAGAGATAACTGATGCTGTTTTTTTGGTTCAATGAAAACCCTTCATATGTATTTACAAATAACAATACAATTACATGATACAACTGATACCGAACTGCCGTTTCAAAACTCAATAGTTGTTCTGAATTCAGTATTTCCTTTAAAGCATGGGTTCCAAAAGCACCTAAAACAAGGGCTACTATTCCTAAAAAACAAGTAATTGTTAAATTTTTAAACATTTTATATCGTTTGTGTTTATTTTTAAACAAATAAACTATCTTAGTATTCTACAAAAATACACGATTTATTTATGAAAAACATATTGATCATTGGTGCTGGAAAATCGAGTGCTGCTTTAATAAAGTATCTCTTAGATAAATCAATCGAAGAAAAATTACAACTTACTATTGGAGATATTTCTACTAAAAATGCAGAAAAACTCATCAATAAGCACCAAAATGCAAATGCCATTGTATTGGATGTTTTTAATAAAACCCAACGGGAAACCGAAATCAAAAAATCAGATATCGTGATTTCTATGCTTCCTGCACGTTTTCATATCGAAGTTGCCAAAGACTGTATTACTTATAAAAAACATCTGGTAACAGCTTCCTATATTTCTGAAGAAATGAGGGCGTTGGATACGCAAGCTAAAGAAAAAGGATTGGTATTTATGAATGAAATTGGTCTAGATCCTGGAATCGACCATATGAGCGCCATGCAAATAATTGATCGCCTTAAAAATACGGGTGCAAAAATGTTATTGTTTGAATCTTTTTGTGGCGGGATTCTTGCTCCTGAGAGCGATAATAATTTATGGAATTACAAATTCACTTGGAATCCACGAAATGTGGTATTGGCCGGACAAGGGGGCGCAGCCATGTTTATCCAAGAAGGGACTTACAAATACATTCCCTATCATAAATTATTTAGAAGAACTGAATTTCTAAAAGTAAATGGCAGTGGCGATTTTGAAGCTTATGCCAATAGGGATTCTCTTAAATATAGAAATGTTTATGGTTTGAATGATATTCCAACCATGTTCAGAGGCACCATCAGAAAGGTCGGTTTTTCTAGAGCATGGAATATTTTTGTTCAATTAGGTATGACAGATGATTCCTATACCATCAATCATTCAGAAAAAATGAGTTATCGGGATTTTGTGAATTTGTTTCTCTCCTACTCCCCTTCCGATTCGGTAGAATTAAAATTACGCTCGTACTTAAAAATTGATCAAGATGATTTGATGTGGGCAAAATTAGTTGAATTGGATCTTTTTAACCCAACTAAAAAAATTGGAATTCAAAATGCAACGCCTGCACAAATGTTACAAAAAATATTACAAGATTCTTGGACATTAGCAGAAGATGATAAAGACATGATTGTAATGCAGCATCTTTTTGGGTATGAAATTAATGGAGAAAAAAAACAAATCGAAAGTAGTTTTGTGGTGAAAGGAGAAAATCAAACTTACACCGCCATGGCAAAAACAGTTGGATTACCGGTAGCGATTGCTGCTTTAAAAATAGTAAAAGGTGAAATTAGAACCCCAGGAGTACAATTGCCAATTTCAAAGGAAGTCTATGAACCAATATTAAAAGAACTAGCGGAAAATGGGATTGCCTTTAAAGAAAAAAATACGGCTTATTTAGGATACAATCCAAATCAAGTTACTCTTTAATCGTGTATCGAAAAGCAACCAAAAGGTTGATTAAAGAACCCTCAGCACAAGCATCACATTTCATTCCTCTAAAAATAAGATTCTAGAAAATTCAATCTACACTGTTGTTAATAAAAAACTACATCTTCAAATAAAAATCTTTCGTCAAATTTATGTATTCCTGGGTATATTGATGACGTTCAATTTCTATCATTAAATAGGCTTCTGTAATTTTAGATGGATGCAATGAAAATTCAAGTAAGCTTCTTTTTATTTCTGATGTTGGGTTTCCTTGAACCCTACAAACTCTGTTTAAAAATAAATGGTGTTGTTTGGCTAAATCAACAAAGGAATCTTCTTCTTTAAACGGAAGAATGACTGCAAATTTGCCGTTTTTTGAAATAATTTTTGAAACTCCACGAATCAAATCTTCAAAAGACAAAGACGATGCAAAACGAGCTTTATTTCTAGCCATATTTTCAGATTCAAATGCATCAGTATAAAAGGGCGGATTGGAAACAATTAGATCATAGGTTTCTTCATCCTCAGCAATTTCACTAGCAAATTCCTGAAAAGTAGCATGGTAAGCATACAAACGATCACCCCAATCCGATAACTCAAAATTTTCTACGGTTTGTTCATACGCATTCTCATCAACCTCTATGGCATCAATGGTCATGGCATCAGAACGTTGCGCCAGCATCAAAGCAATAACACCTGAACCAGCACCAATATCTAAAATTGAATCGGGAAAGTCATTTACAGAACACCAAGCACCTAACAAAACACCATCAGTGCCAACTTTCATAGCCGTTTTATCTTGATGAATGGTAAATTCTTTAAATTGAAATGGTTTTTTACTGATGATTTCTATTTTGAGGCAAATTAAAATTATG
This sequence comes from Polaribacter sp., assembly GCA_029245665.1. Classification (GTDB taxonomy): domain Bacteria; phylum Bacteroidota; class Bacteroidia; order Flavobacteriales; family Flavobacteriaceae; genus Polaribacter. The sequence continues at coordinate 4,384 of JAQWOW010000010.1, forward strand.
TGGCATCTTCTTCATTCCTTAATCCTAACAATTGTTTTAAGTCTTCTTTATCCTTTTTTAAATCACTTATTTGTTCTTGAAATACTTCGAACAAACCATGTTCATCACAATACTTACAATGTGTTTTATATGGTGTTGTTGACTCATTCACAATATTATGTG
>JAQWOW010000025.1 GCA_029245665.1 Polaribacter sp.
GCTGCTAAACCACTTTCAAAAGCACCTAATTCATTTGAAGAACCAACAAACATTGAATTTACAGAAGAAACCCTTCCCCGCATATCATCAGGTGTTTTTAATTGTAAGATCGTTTGTCTAATTACCATAGAAATTCCATCTGCTGCGCCACTTATAAATAGTGCTAAAATGCTCAGCCAGAAAATGGATGAAAGTCCAAAAACGATAATACTTAACCCAAAAATAAAAACTGACAATAGCATTTTTTTACCTGTATTTTTATTGATAGGAATGTATGTTGTTAGAAACATCGTAACAATACTACCTAAAGATATGGATGCATTTAAAATACCAAAACCTTCAGGACCAACATTTAAAATATCTTGGGCAAAAACTGATAAAATTGCGACGGTTCCACCAAATAAAACAGCAATCATGTCTAGGGTTAACACCCCTAAAATAACCTTATTTTTAAATACAAATTTAACTCCTGCTTTTAAACTTTTTAACATCGGTTCACCTACTTTTTTATTTAAAATAGGTTTCTTTTTTATTTGAAAAAGTACAATAAATGATAAAATTACTAGAACAAAAACAAGACATAGTGTTTTGTCAACTCCAATCCAACTGATAAAAAATCCACCAAAGAGAGCTCCAGAAACAGCTGCGGTTTTCCAGGTACTAGTACTCCATGTTGCGGCATTAGGGTATATTTTTTTTGGAACTAATAGCGCTACTAAAGAAAAAATTGTTGGACCAAAGAATGAGCGTAAAAAACCTCCAAAAAAAACCAGCCCATAAATAGAATATAAAATAGCATTTGTTGACCAATTTTCAACGATACTTTTTGAGGTTAATAAAAACAACCCAAGGCTTATAAAAGAAAAAGCAGCTGTACAAATAGCTAATAAATTTCTTTTTTCATTGTTATCTACAATATGACCTGCAAATAAAGCCATTGAAAAGGCAGGAATGATTTCCATTAAACCAATTATTCCTAAAGATAGGGGGTCTTTAGTAATAGAATACACTTGCCACTCAATGACAATAAACTGCATAGACCACCCAAAAACAAGAAGAAATCTAACAAGTAAGAAAATATTAAACTCTTTAACCCTAAGCGCCGCATACGGGTCTTGTTTGCCCATCTATTAGCTTAATTTCATGTCCATTAGAATAGAGAACGTTTGATTAATATCACCCTCTTTTACAACAATTGTCATTTCATTTGTAGTAGAAATAATCTCTTGCAAAGGTATATCTGCCCAAGCTAATTGTTTTAAAATAAAATAATAAATTCCTGATTGTTCTAGGTTTTCTTTGGGTAATTTTATTGTTATTGAAGCCAACTCAAGCATGCTGTGAGTTCGCGTTTCTTTTTCAAAAATTTCATAAACAAAAGGTAGTAAATTTTTACTTGTAACAATATTTGTTTCAAAAATTCCCTGAGAAACAGTTAAAAAATAATCTGAACTTTCTGATGATTTTGTTAAAATTTTTGCTATTTCTTTTAACAAAGAAGGAGTGTTTTTAAAAGTAAAATCACACAAATCTGAACGAACAATTACGTCACCTAAATCTAATGCGAGTTTTTTAATGTTCTTTCTAATGCGTAATTCACTTGCTGGAGACAACCTATTAATCGCCATCATAACAGCACCAACCTTGACATTTTTCTTTAACACTAGCGAAACTTCTGGTAAGATAATCCTTGCCAAAGAAGAAACATTAATTAACTTTTCATTTAAAGCCTCCTCAATAAAAGGTGTTTTTCTAATAGTACTTTCGACAACTTCTTGTATTGTTTTCATTGTTGTTGTTTAATAAGTTATATCAATGTTCAAAATTAAACATTTAATCCAATTTACTTGTCAACTTTTTGAATTCTTTTTTAGGGTTTTTGTTTGCGTATAAAATAGAATAAACAGTATCTATAATAGGAGTGTTCATATTCTTTTCTTCTATCATTTTAAAAGCGCTTTTAGTCGCATAATAACCTTCTGCAATCATACTCATCTCTATTTGTGCAGATTTTACTGTATACCCTTTGCCAATCATATTTCCAAATTGTCTATTTCTACTGAAAAGTGAGTACCCAGTAACTAACAAATCCCCTAAATAAGCAGAGTTATTAATGTTTCGCTTCATCTTGTGTACTTTTTTAATAAACCTTTTCATTTCACGGATTGCATTGCTCATTAAAACTGCCTGAAAATTATCTCCGTACCCTAAACCATGAGCCATTCCAGCGGCAACTGCGTAAATATTCTTTAACATAGCCGCATATTCGGTACCAATAATATCATCAGATGTTTTCGTTTTTATGTACCAACTTTGTAAATATTTTTCTATGTTCTTAGCTTTAATTTCATCTTGACAAGCGATTGTTAAATATGACAAACGCTCCATAGCAACTTCTTCTGCGTGACAAGGGCCTGTAATTACACCAATATTTTCAAATGGAATATTATACTGTTTGTGAAAATGCTCACCAATAATCAATCCTGTTTCTGGAACAATACCTTTAATCGCAGAAAAAATTATTTTTCCCTCCAAAGATGACTTTAATTTATTTAATTCACTGGTTAAGAAAGCAGATGGAATTACAATGATAAGAACATCATAATTAGCAACTGTTAAGTTTATATTACTTGATAAGTCAAGTTGTTGTGCATTCAGTTCTGCGGAACGAAGATAATTAGGATTGTGCTCATTTTCTTTAATGTGCTCTATTGCTTGCTCACTCCTCATATACCAACCAATTGTCTCTAAATTTTCACTCAACATTTTTACAATTGCAGTAGCCCAACTTCCACCTCCTAAGACTGCAATTTTATTTTGTTCGTTCATCTATGATTAATTTATATCATCAAAAGTAATAAAACTATTATCTATAGATGAATGCTTTTGCTTATTATTATATTTGTCTCATTAGAAAGCTAGGTATATCATGACTTTTTACTATTTTTAATATTCTAAAAAAGTTATTTCTCTAAATAAACACTTATGAAAGTACAAATTATAAACAGATCCAAACACCCAATTCCCTCCTATGAAACAGAAGGGTCAGCGGGAATGGATTTAAGAGCAAGTATTGATGCAGCAGTAACATTAAAACCTTTAGAAAGAGCGATTATAAAAACTGGTTTATATATTGCATTGCCTATTGGTTTTGAAGCGCAAGTTAGGCCTAGAAGTGGTTTGGCTGCTAAAAAAGGAATTACAGTATTAAATTCTCCTGGAACTGTAGATGCTGATTATAGAGGAGAAATTGGTGTTATTTTAGTAAACTTATCTAACGAAGAGTTTGTGGTAAATGACGGGGAAAGAATTGCTCAGTTAGTTATAGCAAAACACGAACGTTTGAAATGGGAAGAAGTCGCTATTTTAGATAACACAGAGCGAGGGGTTGGTGGTTTTGGTAGTACGGGTGTTTCATAAAATTAGTTGTTTAGAAGTTTATAAAACTGGCTCATTTTTCTTACCTTATTGTATAATAAATTATATGTTAAAAGTTCATGAGAAAAATACTTGTAACCTAGTTTTTTATAGAATTTATAAGCTTGTGGTTGTGCATCCATAACATCTAACCATATAATTTGATACCCTTTTTCTAATGCTTTTTTTTCTAACCAGGAAATCAATTTTTTTCCTATTCCTTTTCTATGTGTTTTTGGATTCAAGTAAACCCTGTGTAATTTAACCTGGTTTTCTTTAGTGCAACCTTTTAGTTTTTCATCCCAAATAATTCTAAAATTTCCAACAATCTCTGTCTTGTAAATAATAAAATAATAGTCGCTTTTTTTCTCTGATAAGTCTTTTAGAAGGTTTTCTTTTGAATATTGAGAATTTATATACCAATCTCCTTTATCTTTCCAAAAATGACTGTAGGTATAAGAATATATTTCTTTCATCAATTTAAAAAGAGATTCAAAGTCTGAGTTTTGAATGTGTTTTAATTGAATGTGTTTTGAAATTTGAATCATTTTGTGGTATCATAAAAAACTGCTACAGATAATTATATCTCAAGCAGTTTATAATAATTAGGCCCTTTTTAAATACTTTTATTCTTGATTTTCAATAGCTTTTTTTATTTTACCCTCTAGTTCTTCTGCTAATTCAGGATTGTCTTTTATCAATCCTTTAACCGCATCTCTTCCCTGGCCAAGTTTTGTTTCACCATAACTGAACCAAGAACCACTTTTCTTAACGATTCCTAACTCTACACCAATGTCTAAAATTTCGCCAACTTTAGAAATACCTTGTCCGTACATAATATCAAATTCTGCAATTTGAAAGGGAGGCGCTACTTTATTTTTTACAATTTTAACTTTAGTGCTGTTTCCAATAACTTTATCTCCGTCTTTAATTTGCGTTCTTCTTCTTATATCTAAACGTACAGAAGCATAAAATTTTAAAGCATTTCCACCCGTAGTTGTTTCTGGATTACCAAACATTACTCCAATCTTTTCTCTTAGTTGATTGATAAAAATTACTGTACAATTTGTTTTCGAAATTGTCCCTGTTAGTTTACGTAAAGCTTGTGACATAAGGCGAGCGTGAAGGCCCATTTTAGAGTCTCCCATTTCCCCTTCAATTTCTGACTTTGGTGTCAAAGCAGCAACAGAATCAATTACAACAATATCTATTGCCCCAGAACGAATTAGGTTTTCTGTAATTTCTAGAGCTTGCTCTCCATGATCTGGTTGAGAAATTATTAAATTGTCTATATCTACCCCTAAATTTTCAGCATAAAATTTATCAAAAGCGTGCTCTGCATCAATAAAAGCAGCTATACCTCCCATTTTTTGAGCTTCTGCAATTGCATGTAATGTTAAAGTTGTTTTACCGGAAGACTCTGGGCCATAAATTTCTATTACCCTTCCTCTTGGATACCCTCCAACTCCTAACGCTAAATCTAATCCAAGAGAACCTGAGGAAATTGCATCAACCTCTTCTGTAACAACATCTCCTAATTTCATTACTGAACCCTTTCCGTATGTTTTATCTAGTTTGTCTAAAGTAAGTTGTAGTGCTTTTTGTTTTGCTGCTTTTTCTTTATCTACTGCCATGAATATTTCTGTTTTTATTTTAAATAAGTGCCACAAGTTACAAAAAAATAAACTACATTTTTGTATTATTGTGATAGTTAATTATTGAAAATGAAATCAGAAATCCTTTTAAAAAATTTAAACTGTTCGGTTATTATTTCAAATGGTGAATTGCTAAGTTTTAAAAAACAAGGGGTTGAATTTATTCATCAAAAAGGAAGTAAAGGTTGGCGAAATTCTGATGATGAAATGTTTCCTATTATTGGGCCAACTTTTGAAAATAATTTTATTGTTTACACAAAAAAAGGGAACGCAAAACAAGACCAACACGGCTTGTTACGTGAATTAAATTATCGCTTGGTTTCTGCTCACAAAAACAGCGCTAATTTTATAAAAAAATACGATAAAGAAACGAAAATTAAAAACAGTAAATTTCCATTAAAATCTTCTGAAGAAAATCTATTCTGGCCTTTTGATTTTTCTTTTGAAAAAAATTTTAAATTAGAAAGTGATATTTTGAAAATTGAATTTATTATTAATTCTGAAGTAGGAATGCCTTTTATGTTGGGCTACCATCCAGCTTTTTTACTCTCTAACTCAGGTAAAGAGAGTTTAGAAACAAAAAAACAATGTATTTCTTTAGAGGATGTTTACAATGCAGGATCGAAAGCTTTTCCTGTATTAAATTCCAATAAAATTACATTGAAAAATATAAATAAAAAAGATTTAGAAATTTCCACTAAAGGTTTTGAAAATTTCATGCTCTGGACAGAAGTAAACAACATGCTTTGTATAGAACCAATAACACAATATACATCTTATACAGATCAAAAATTCTCAGAAGAAAATATGCGCTTATCTAAGGGAAAAGAGATTTTTGAAGTACAAATTAAAATTTTATAGATTGTCAGATAAACACCGTCATTTTATAATTCACAAACCTTGGGGATGTATTTCTCAATTTATAAATCCCGCGAAGCGAAAAAAAAAATTATTAGGTGAATTGTATGATTTTCCAAAAGGAACCATGGCAATTGGAAGGTTAGATGTTGCTTCTGAAGGCCTCCTCTTATTAACAACTGATGGTAAAGTAAGTGCAAAAATTAGAAGTAATAAATACGAAAAAGAATATTACGTTCAGTTAGACGGTCTTATAAATAAAGAGGCCATAGAAAAAATAAAAAAAGGCGTAGAAATAGGTTTTAATGGAAAAAAATACAAAACAAAACCAGGTCGTGCTTTTTTAATTGAAGATCCTAAATTTTCATTAAGAAGTCAAAAAATAAGAGATGATAGGCACGGACCTACTAGTTGGGTTTCTATAATTATAAGAGAAGGGAAATTTAGACAAGTTAGAAAAATGACAGCAACTGTTGGTTTCCCTACATTACGCTTAATTCGTGTTAGAATTGGTAGGATAGAATTAAAAAACTTAAATGTTGGAGGGGTTCTTGAAGTTGATCATTTAATCTAATATTTATTGAACTTAAATATTAATTTCTATCCATTCTTATATGAGGTATTCCATCTTCTAAATATTCAACTCCTGTTTGAGTAAAACCATGGGATTCGTAGAATTTTTTTAAATATTTTTGAGCAGAAATAGTAATTTCTTCCTCATTAAAATGAGTTTTTATAGTTTCTATAGATGCTTTCATAATATCATGCCCCAAACCAGATCTGCGATTGATATTAGATATTACTACTCTTCCGATA
>JAQWOW010000033.1 GCA_029245665.1 Polaribacter sp.
CCGCAGTTAAAGTTGTTTTACCGTGATCTACGTGTCCGATAGTACCAATGTTTAAGTGTGGTTTCGAACGGTCAAAAGTTCCTTTTGCCATAATTATTAATTTTAATTCTTAGTTTAAATATATTTAGTGTCTAATAATACGTATTAATGAGCCAATGATGGGACTTGAACCCATGACCTCATCCCTACCAAGGATGCGCTCTACCAACTGAGCTACACCGGCTTTATTGGATTAAAATTGAGCGAAAGACCGGGTTCGAACCGGCGACATTCAGCTTGGAAGGCTGACGCTCTACCAACTGAGCTACTTTCGCGTTTTTAAAAATTAGTGGGGAGAGCAGGATTCGAACCTGCGAAGACGTAGTCAACGGAGTTACAGTCCGTCCTCGTTGGCCGCTTGAGTATCTCCCCCTCAAATTTATTATTTAAATGAACTTGTTGCTTTTGAGCCGATGGAGGGACTCGAACCCACGACCTGCTGATTACAAATCAGCTGCTCTAGCCAGCTGAGCTACATCGGCTTTTGATGCAAAAAAACAACCCGCTATTTCTAACGGATTGCAAATGTATAAAGTTTTTCTTTATTCTAAAACTTTTTATAATTATTTTTTTCTTTTTTTTCGCTTTTTATGAAATTATAGAATCCCTTTGTTTTTCTTTAGACCTTTTTAATTGTCTCTTTAAATTATCGATTGCAGAATTAACTCCTTCTTCAAAGGTCTTTGCCTCTCTTTTAATAATTAATTCGCTTCCTGGAATATTGATTTTAACTTCTGATATTTTATTTTCTTTATCGCTTGTATTCAAGACTTTTAAAAAAACTTCAGCAGTAACAATTTTATCATGATATCTACTTAAATTGGATACTTTTTCTTCTACAAAACGGAGCAACTTTTTATCTGCATTAAAATTAACTGATTGGATAAATACTTTCATACATCACTATTTTTTTCGCTCCTAGGGTGAGCCTGATTATAAACTTTTTTTATGACATCAAGACTGTTTTGAACATAGACTTGTGTAGAAGCTAAAGAAGAATGCCCTAGCAACTCTTTAACTGAATTTAAATCTGCCCCTTCATTTAAGAGATGTGTTGCAAAAGAGTGTCTTAATATATGGGGGCTTTTCTTCTCTTTGGAAGATATTTTACTAAAATATGAATTTATAACCCTGTATACAAGTGTTTCATATATTTTATTTCCTGTTTTGGTAATAAAAAGTTCTTCCTCGCCAATTGTAAATTCTTTTTTTAATTCTAAATATTTTTTTAGAGTCTGAATCACAGAAGTTAAAAGAGGTACAAACCGCTCTTTATTTCTTTTTCCTAATACTTTAATGGTTCTATCTGAAAAGCTAATATCTTTGTCTTTAATATTTATTAGCTCCGCTCTCCTAATTCCTGTTGAATAAAAAAGTTCTACAATTAACTTATTTCTCGTAGATGTAAAATCAGTATCAATCGCGATCTGATTAATGACAGTGTTAATTTCCTTGGATGTAAATGATACTTGTACTTTTTTTTGTGTTTTTAGAGCTTTGTGCTTTACTAATGGACTGACGTCTATTTTATTTGTTTTCTGTGCAAATTTATAAAAAGATTTTAAAGAGCTTACTTTTCTATTAATCGTTCTATTTGACATATCCCTATCAACCAAACTAACAATCCAACTTCTAATTTGAGAATAATGAGCTTCTAACAAGTTATCTTGACTATATTCTTTGACTAAAAAATCTCTAAAGGAAAATAAATCATTTTTATATGCGGTACTTGTGTGAACTGAATACTTTTTCTCTAATGAAATATATTCTAAAAATGCATCAATCAAATTTCAACTGTTTTACAGGTAAATTTACAAAAAAAAGCACAAAAAAACTCGCAACGATAAAAGTGTTACGAGTTTTGTATTTTAAAATACGTTATTTCTAACCTACTTCTTCTTGTGTTCTTAATTTTTGAACATAAGATGCTTTGATTCTTTGAGCTCTATTCGCTACAGATGGCTTGGTAAAGTTTTTTCTATTACGCAAGTTCTTCATTGTCTTCGTTCTAT
>JAQWOW010000056.1 GCA_029245665.1 Polaribacter sp.
CCAAATAGCCCATCTGATGGTTGAGCTGTTTGTATAGAATTTGGAACATTTAAAAAGCGCGCTATTTCATATACTTCGGATTTCATCAAATCTGCAATTGGACTTAAATCGACACCTCCATCACCATATTTTGTGTAAAATCCAACGCCAAAGTCTTCAACTTTATTACCCGTTCCTACAACTAAATAATCGTAAATACCTGCTAAATAATATAAACTCGTCATTCTAAGTCTTGCTCTTGTATTTGCTAAAGACAAATCTATTTTTTCAGAAGAGTTGATTTTCGGGACAATATCTCTAAAGTTTTCAAATGTAGGTGTCAGATCAATCTTTACATCTGAAACATTTTTAAAACCCTCTTTTAATTGACTAATGTGTTCTCTTGCTCTTGAAACATGACTCTTTGCTTGGTGAATGGGCATCTCTACACACAAAGTAGGAAAGCCAGTTTTTGCACAGAGAGTTGAGGTTAGGGCTGAATCAATTCCTCCAGAAACACCTACCACAAATCCTTTTACATTTGAAATTTCTGCATATTCTTTTAACCATTTTGTAATATGTTCTGTAACTTTTTGAACTTGCATTGACAAACTATTTTAGTATTTTTAACGTTTTATATATCCAATCGCAAGATACAACGTTTATGAGATTTTTTATAGTAGTTTTTTTTATTTTATCGATTCTTTTTTCGTGTAAATCTGATCATTTACCAATCATTGATACTTCTAATATTGATGTAGATTTTTCTATAAAAAGATATGAAATTGATTTTTATAAAGCAACCAAAGAAAATTTACAAAACTTAAAAAAGCAATACCCGTATTTTTTCCCAAAAGCATTCACAGATAGTTTGGTCTTAAAAAAAATTAATTCAAAAGATGAACAGAATTTATTAAAAGAAACACAAAAAAAATTCACAAATATTTTAGATTTAGAAACACAATTCACCTCATTATTTAAGCATGTTAAATATTTTAATCCAAAATTTAATTCTCCTACTATAATTACATTAATATCGAATATAGATTATAATAGTAGAGTTATCTTTGCAGATAGTTTACTCCTTGTCTCTTTGGATGTTTATTTAGGGCAAGACCATCCGTTCTACGCTGATTATCCAAAGTACATAAAAGAGAATAATACGAAAGAAAATATAATTGTTGATGCTGCCAAAGCCATTGTAAGCAAACAGATTAGGTTTGCCTCAAATAGAAGTTTTATCAGTAAGATGATTTATGAAGGAAAAAAAATGTATTTGTTAGATATGTACTTGCCTAGGATTCCTAATAAATTAAAAATAGGATACTCAGAAGAAAAGCTTCAATGGGCAATTGCAAATGAAGAAAATATTTGGAAGTATTTTATAGAACGAAAATTTCTTTTTTCAACAGACACAAAACTCAATAATAGATTTTTAGACAATGCTCCTTTTTCTAAGTTTTATCTAGAAGATGATGCTCAATCTCCAGGAAGAATTGGGGTTTGGTTAGGATGGCAAATAGTCAAATCTTTTATGCAAAATAATGATGTATCTTTGCAAAAATTATTAACAATAGATTCAGAATTTTTATTCGAAAAATCAAAATACAAGCCCAAAAAAAATGTCAGTAAAACATAATTCAAAAATAATTTTCGAAGTTAGTTTAGATGAAAATAAAATACCTGAAGAAATTTCTTGGACAGCAAAAGATGGAGGAATTAATAATGAACTATCCAAAGCAATCATGATTTCTGTATGGGATCATAAGAAAAAAGATACATTACGAATGGATTTATGGACGAAAGATATGCCTGTCGATGAAATGAAACAATTCTATCATCAGACATTGGTTTCTATGGCAGATTCTTTTGAACGTGCTACAGATGATCATAAGATGAGTGCTACAATGCGTGATTTTTGTGATTATTTTGCAGAAAAACTTGAATTAAAATAAATTCTGTAACAGAAGTTCAAAGATTTTTCTTTTTTAAACAATACTTTTTAAAAACTATTACCTAAATTATAAGTTGTACTAAAAAAAAGAGACCACATACAACGTGGTCTCTTTCACTATTTATAAAGATATGGTGTTTATAGTATAATTAATCTTGAGAAACAGTAGCAGGTTTAATTTCTACTCTTCTATTTAATTGTCTACCTCCGGCATTAAAGTTGGAGAATTTTGGTCTTGATTCTCCGTAACCTTTTGTTTCTATTTTTTTACCATTCACACCTTTTTTAATCAAGTATTTTTTTACATTGAACGCTCTTCGTTTAGATAAATACAAATTGTGTTTAGCACTATTTTTATTATCAGTATGACCTTCTATAATGAATTTAATATTTGGAACATTTTTCATTAGGTTGATAATTTCGTCAATAGTAGAATATGAAACGGGCTTAATTTTATCACTATTTGAATCAAAGTAAATATGAGAGGCTAGTGAACCAATTTGTTGGTTGATATTATTTATGTTAATAATCTTAGGCTTTGGACAACCCCTATATTCAATTCCACCAATTATACTTGGGCATAAATCTTGAGTATCTTCAATTCCATCTCCATCAGAATCTAATTCTAACGGACAGCCTTCATTAGAAATAGAACCATACTTTAGTGGACATTTATCTTTATAGTCTGCTAGTTTATCTTTGTCAGAATCTACTGCTTTTCCGTTGCCATAAACCATAGCACCTTCAGGAGTTGTAGGTTCAATATCTAATTGGTCCATTACGCCATCCTTATCGGTATCAATAATTTTAAAACTCTCTACAGTACTTTTTTTACCACTCCATGTACTAAAAACATCTTTTTTGCCTAATTTTACAATCATTCCAATACTTGAAACAATATATGTTTCCCAATTTTGTTTATCCGAAATAGCAGCGTCTAAATTGTCTTCATAATTAAAATACATTCCTGTTCGAAACTCAATATCAAAACGTTTGTTTATTTTTCGTTTTAAGCCAAATTGGCCAGATAAATAAACTGAACTTGTTGACTTAAAATCTGCACTTGGTAATTTTGAATATGAACCATCTTCTAATCTATTGTATAAAGAAGAATTATATAACTGATATCCTAGACCAAAATAACCAGTTCCTATATATTTGTTATTTTTTGTTTCGTTTAAATTTATAAAATTCAAAATTAAATTGAACTCAGCTCCATAGGAAAATCCTTTAAACATCAAATCATTTTTATTAAGATTCTCATTAACATATTTAACATCATACCCATTAAAAGATTTTTGAGCGCCACCAGAAATCTTAGAGTATGTTGCTTTAAATTCAACTCCAAATAGTGGGTTGAACATTTTGTTTACATTTCCGAAAATTCCAAAGTTCCAGTAGGTATTGTCATCGCTAGTTCCAAAAGAACGCATGTCTCCATGCATGATAAAATTACTTAAACCTCCACCAACAGACCAGCTGTTGCTTCCCTCTGAATTCAGGCTATTTTTAGTAGAAGTCTCGTCTGCAGAAAATTGACTAAAACAATTTGTTACAAACGGTAAATTGATAAAAAAAAGTAGTATTATCTTTTTCATTTTTTATATATTTAATGCTTGCACCTCCTTAAATATATGAAAAATTTAATTAAAAACCCTTTATTTTATTGATAATGTACTTGTAATCATTTGGATAACTAACAAAATCTTTATTTGAAACATCAATTATTAAGGTCTTTAAGTTTTTTTCAGTGTCTATAAAATTTTTGTACCCAAGATGTATTTTTTTTAAATAAGTGGTTTGAATACTTTGTTCATATTCTCTTCCTCTTTTTTTAATGTTTTTTAGTAGTTGCTCTGTGTTTTGGTATAAGTAGATATATAAATCGGGTTTCGAAATTTCTTTGTACATGATATCAAACATTTTTCGATACAAAAGATATTCTTCTTTTTGAAGCGTTACTTGCGCAAATATCAGAGATTTAAACATGTAATAATCTGAAACTATAAAATTTTTGAATAAATCAAATTGTGCCAAATCATCGGTTAATTGTTGGTGTCTGTCTGCTAAGAAGCTCATCTCCAAAGGGAAGGCATATCGTTCTTTGTCTTTGTAGAATTTTGGTAAAAAGGGATTGTCTGCAAACCGTTCCAACACTATTTTTGCATTAAATTCATCAGAAATCATTTTTGTTAAGGAGGTCTTCCCTGCGCCAATATTGCCTTCTATTGCGATGTAATTATATTTTTCAGAAAGAGGTATTGGTCTCTTTAGTTTTTCTTTAACAATAGATATTTCTGAAGAATCATCACAATTATTTAAACAAACAAAAAGTTGTTTTTTTTCAATCGGATGAAGAACTGAAGATGCTATTTCTGCTAAAGGAACCATTACAAATTTTCGTTGTAACATCTTTGGATGAGGAACTATCAATGATTTAGAAAAGATGATTTCATCATCAAATAACAAGACATCTATATCTATTTTTCTATTTTGATACCCTTTTTCAGAAGAACGAATTCTTCCTAGTTTATTCTCAATATCTAGCAAAGTTTTTAGTAAAATTTCTGGTTGTTGGTAGGTAGAAACTTTTATGCAGAGATTATAAAAGGGATCTCCCTTAAAACCCCATGACGCTGTTTTGTAGATAGAAGAAATTTTTTGAACCCCACCAATATTATCATCAATTAGATCGATGGCATTTTGTAAGTTATCAATTTTATTGCCTTGATTTGTTCCTAATGATAGATATGTAATTCGTTGTGTTCTCATATATATTTACAAAGAAAATAAAAGCAATCTATAAATACCTCATAAACAAAAAAAAATCGCCAATTTATTTTGGCGATTTTTTAATATTAATTGAAAAAGAAGTTATTCTTCTTTTCTAGGTTCTCTTGGTCTTCTATCATCACGTCTGTCACGTCCGCGATTATCTCTACCTCTGTTATCTCTTCCACCAGAACGCTTGTCATCTCTTGGTGGTCTTGCTACATAACCTTCTGGTTTTTCTAACAAAGCTTTTCTAGAAACTTTTTCTTTACGAGTTCTTGGGTCTAAACCAAAGTACTTCACTTTAAAAATATCTCCCATATTAACAACATCAGAAACATTTTCTGTACGTTGCCATGCCAATTCACTTACGTGTAATAAAACTTCATTTCCTGGAGCTTCTACATATTCAACAACCGCACCAAAATCTAACATTTTAATTACTTTTACTTCGTAAGAATTACCCACTACAGGTTTGAATAACATAGATTCAATACGAGCAACTACAGCTTCAATTCCTTCAGGTTTTGTGCCTAAAATCTCGATAATTCCTTCTTCAGTATCAGCGTCCTCGGTAATTACAATTGTAGTTTCTGTTTCTTTCTGTAATTCCTGAATATGTTTACCACCTGGTCCAATAAATGCCCCTATCAGTTCATTTGGAATTCTTCTGTTAATCATTTTTGGAGCGTGCTCTTTTACTTCCTCATTTGGAGCAGTAATCGTATCTGTTAATTTTCCTAAAATATGCAAACGACCGTCTCTTGCTTGTTTTAGT
>JAQWOW010000110.1 GCA_029245665.1 Polaribacter sp.
TTACAAAAACGTATTTAAAACTAGGTTTTTTTAAACCCCTTTATTTATCCTGTTGTTTTCTAATCCGAGAGCAATTTCTTTATCCGTTAAAAAATCGGGTCTAAAATCACTCATTAATGCTTCTTTTTTAGATTTTGCATATTCATAACCCGAGTTCCACCATTTACCCATTAAAACTTGATCAAAAATTAAAGAATTTGTGGTTAATACCGTAGGAGTATAATATAAATTTAACTTAACACCTTTGCTTTTTGCAGCTAATTTACCAATAGTAATATTATGTCTTTCTACATTTGTTAACATAAAATCAAAAAGATCGAATAGCAATGAAAAAGGATTTTTTGCAGGCAATCTATTGAATTGAGTAATTTCAGTTTCTAAAATTATTGCATCTATTTCGGTAGCTCCTCTAATAATTGCTTCCCTAATAGGCACCAAAGAACCAAAACCTCCATCAGCATATTGACAATTATTTTTTTCTAACAAACTCATAAAAGGAACATAATTGCAAGAAGCCCAAATCCAATCACAATAATCATCATAAGTACACTCATCTATCGTTTTATACTCTATCTGATTTGTTGTTAAATTAGAAACTGTCACGACAACATTTTTATTTTTTTCTCTAATTTCATGGTACATATTTTTGGTAATATGTTTTTTAATTAAAGTTCTTAAATTTTTACTTTCTCCAAAAGTTTTTCTTCCGTTTAAAAAGTTCCATAGGGTATTTAAGTGACGAATACTTATGACTTTTTCTCCATCAATATTTTTGATTTTAAAGGGATTATTACTGAAAATAGTTTTCTGATTTACATTCGTATACAACTTTTTTAGATCCTCTAATTTCCCTAATGCTAAATGAGAAACCATTAAGCTTCCTGTAGAGGTACCAACAAAAATATCGTATTCTTTATTTTCATTATTGATTAAATATTGGGCAACTCCTCCTGCAAACGCTCCTTTACTTCCTCCTCCTGAAATTACCAATGCTTTTTTCATGATCTTAAAATGATTTGTTTTAATTTAGTACTATAAAAGTATCAAAAATGAAAAGAATAATTCTATTTATTTTCGCTTTCTCAATTTTTCACTCTTGTAAGAAAAATTATCACCCTAGAGAAATCAATTTTATTTCTATAAAAGAATTTAAAATAGACAGCACTAGCATTCGAGCAATTCAGATAATTGACAAAGACAATGTTGCATATGCTAGTGATAATGGACAAATTGGCTTCTTTGGTAAAGAAGAAAATTCAATAATCATGCCAAAATACCAAGATTCTATAACTCCAAATTTTAGAAGCATCGCATTTAATGGTCATAATTACTTTGTACTTTCGATTGGAAATCCTGCCTTATTATATAACGTCTCTGAAGAAAAAGCAAGCTTGGTATATTCCGAAAATAATGAAAAGGTATTTTATGATTCAATGCATTTTTTTGATGACAAGCAACATGGAATTGCAGTAGGAGACCCTACAGAAGATTGTGCATCTATAATAGTAACCAACAATAGTGGTAGAAATTGGAATAAATTATCTTGTGAAAATTCACCAAAATTTGAAGAGAATGAAGTTTTTTTTGCGGCTAGCAACACCAATATTAAAACAATTGGAAGTACCGTTTGGATTGCTTCAGGAGGTAAAAAAGCGCGTATATTTAAATCGGAAGATTATGGTCATTCGTGGCAAATTTTTACGACTCCAATCATACAAGGAGACGGATCACAGGGGATTTATTCTATTGATTTTTCTGATAAAAAAAATGGAATTATCATTGGTGGAGATTATTCTAAACCATTAAAAAACAAAGCAAACAAAGCCATTACTAAAGATGGTGGTAAGACCTGGACATTAATTGCAGACAATCAAAATCCGAATTACAAAAGTTGTGTGCAATATGTTCCAAACACCAATGGAAAAGAAATTTTTGCTGTTGGTAAAACAGGAATATCTTATTCTAATGATGGGGGTTTTTCATGGAAAGAGGTTTCAAATGAAGGTTATTATGCAATTCAATTTATAGATAGAAATACCGCATGGTTATCTGGAAATAATAAAATTGGAAAGTTAATTTTAAAGTAAAATTAGAAAAAACAACATTCCTAAAGAACACCTCATATTAAAGTTTCGAAAGGAAAAAAAGTGAAGTATAATTTTCACGTGGATCATTTTTTTATCAAAATAAACGGGCACCATTTTATACCTGCAAAAGTAGAAATTTATGAAGATTCATGAATCAATAATAGATTGTGTGATGGTTTTGAATGAATAGATAAAATTAAATTAATTGAACAAAATGATTGATAAAAAACACATAACCAATAGGTTTATACAATACGTTACTATAGACACAGAATCAGATCCAAATAATCCTGCTTTTCCTAGTTCAGAAAAGCAATGGAATTTAGCAAAAGTTCTAGTTGAAGAACTGAAACAAATTGGAATGAAAGAGGTAGAATTAGATAAAAATTGTTATGTAATGGCAACATTGCCAGGCAATATTGAGTACCAAGTACCTACCATTGGTTTTATCGCTCATATGGACACAAGTCCTGATTTTACTGGAGCAAATGTTACACCTCAAATTATTGAAAATTACCAAGGAAATGATATCGTTTTAAACAAAGAGAAAAATATTATTTTATCTCCCGATTATTTTGATGATTTATTGCAATACAAAGGGCAAACGATAATAACTACTGACGGAACAACGCTTCTTGGAGCAGATGATAAAGCTGGTATTACAGAAATCGTTTCTGCCATGGAATATCTAATTCAGCATCCGGAAATTAAACACGGTAAAATACGAATTTGTTTTACACCTGACGAAGAAGTTGGCAAAGGAGCTCATTTATTTGATGTATCAAAATTTGGAGCAGAATGGGCTTACACAATGGACGGCAGCCAAATTGGTGAACTAGAATATGAAAATTTTAATGCTGCTGCAGCTAAAATTACAATTGCTGGTAAAATTGTTCATCCAGGGTATGCAAAAGGAAAAATGATCAACTCTTTGCTAATTGCAAATGAATTTATTGCAGCGCTTCCATCGGATGAAGTTCCAGAAAAAACTGAAGGTTATGAAGGTTTTTTTCATTTACATGATCTAAATGGAAATGTAGAAGAAACAATCTTAGAATACATTATTAGAGACCATGACTTTGACCTCTTTGAAAAGAGAAAAAATTTTATTAAAAAAATTGTTACGGATTTTAATGAAAAATACCAACAAGAAATCATTAGTGTTACCATTATTGACCAATACTTTAACATGAAAGAAAAAATAACACCTGTTATGCACATTGTAGAAGTTGCGGAAGATGTTATGAAAAACTTAGGAATTACCCCTTTAATAAAAGCGATAAGAGGTGGTACAGACGGTTCTCAATTGTCTTACAAAGGATTGCCTTGTCCAAATATATTTGCTGGCGGACATAATTTTCATGGGCGTTTTGAGTATATCCCTGTAGAATCTATGATAAAAGCTACTGAGGTTATTATCGGAATTGCAGAGAAAGTTTCAAAAAGATCATAAATAAAAAAAGCCTTTAGTAAACTAAAGACTTTTTGCAGAATGGCCTAAGCCATCTTATAAACATATTAATGACAAAGCCCCTAATCTTTATCAAAAATAATATTACTAAAACAAAATTAAACAATATCTCTTAAAGTTACAAAAAAAATTAACATAATTCTGGTTTCTTTCCTTTTACATTCTTAAAAAAATTATAAAATACTTCAAAATCTTGACTTTTATTGAGGGTTGTATAGTAGGGATTTGAAATTTTTATTTTCTTATTTTCAAAGTCTAATGTAGCCATCACTATGGGAACATTTGCTCCTTTAGCAATATAATAAAAACCAGTTTTCCACTTTTCTACTTTTTTTCTTGTTCCTTCTGGTGACATACCAAGTTTAAATTCATCTTTAGAATTAAAAACAGTAATGATTGAATCGACTAAATTGTTACTTTTATTTCTATCAACAGGTGTTCCTCCTAATTTTCTAAAAAAAACACCAAAAGGTGGCTTAAATAAGGAATTTTTACCAATAAAATGAATCATCGTTCCTGAAGCCATTCTAGATAAAATTGCAATCGGAAAATCTACCCAACTTGTGTGAGGTGCTGCAATAACAACATACTTTTTTACATCCTTAGGAAAATCATTTTCAAATTTCCAACCTAAAACTGTGAATAAAATAAATCTTGCAATTCTTTTCATAAATATAATAGATGTTAATAAAATCTTTCTTTAAAGGTTTTATTTTTGTAATTAAAAGGGCTAAATTTAGGAACTTAAATTGACATGATGAACGAATTAATCACTTACTTCACAATTGCACTTACTTTTGCTTCAATTGGCTTTTATATTGGCAAAATACTAACAAAATTAACTTCAGAGAAGGAGAAAGCAACTCTTGAAGAACGTGCTTCTTTAATGGAACAATCTAAAGAAATTTTAGAGACTAATTTTGATAAATTACAAAAAGAGCTAAAACAAGTTCAGGAAGAGAAAGAGAATTTAAGCATTTTAAATGCGAGACAAGACTCTGAGCTATTCAATTCAAACCAGAAATTAAATGAGAATAAAAAGGAAGTAGAAAAGTTACAAGATAAATTCACAAAAGAATTTGAAAACTTAGCAAACAAAATACTAGAAGAAAAATCAACTAAATTCACCAAACAAAATAAGGAAAATATTCAAACTATACTCAACCCTTTAAAAGAGAAAATTGAAAATTTTGAAAAGAAAGTTTCCGAAAATCAGCAAAATAACACTGGAATGCACGCTGCATTAAAAGAGCAATTAACGCACTTAAAAGATTTGAACAAGCAAATGAGTCAAGAGGCGATAAATCTAACAAATGCTTTAAAGGGAGACAATAAAACCCAGGGAGATTGGGGTGAAGCACAATTAGAAATTTTGTTAGAAAAAGCCAATTTAACCAAAGACATACACTTTTCTACTCAGGGTGGATATCGAGATGAAGAAGGTCGTTTAAAAAAACCAGATTTTATTATCAACCTTCCAGATAATAGACATTTGATAGTTGACTCTAAAGTCTCCTTAACTGCCTATGAAAATTATTTCAGTGCTGAAAATGAGGCTGAAAAAGAAGTGTATTTAAAAAAACATGTAGAAAGTATCCGAAAGCATTTTAAAGAATTAGGAGAAAAGAAGTACGATACTCTGTACGAAATTAACTCTCCAGATTATGTACTAATGTTTGTACCAATTGAACCCGCATTACTCATTGCATTAAATAAAGCCAATAATTTATACTTAGAAGCTTTAGATAGAAACGTTGTTTTGGTCTCTACCTCTACTCTTCTAGCCACTTTAAGTACTGTTTCATCAATATGGAGACAAGAAAATCAGAAAAGAAATGTTATAGAAATCGCGAAACAAGCTGGAGCTTTGTATGATCAGTTTGTAAATTTAACAAACGATTTGATAAAGGTCGGAAACCAATTAAAAACGGTACAAGGAAGTTACGATACTTCTATGAAAAAACTTACGGGAAGAGGAAACTTAATTAAGAAAGTAGAAAGTATAAAGAAATTAGGTGCAACAACCTCTAAAAATTTAAATCAGAACTTATTAGACAGAGCTATTCAAGATGACTAGAGAAGTATGGTGCTGTTATTTTAATATAAATTTCTAAAACTTTTTAACAAAAAGAAAGCATCACGAATTAAAGTGATGCTTTTTATATTTAAACAGGTCTATACGCTCAGTTACATTACAAATAATCTTCTGTGAGACATCATATTTGAAACTCGTTCTCCAATTTCATGCAACGCATCATCATTGTCTGCATTTTGTATCGCTTCGTCGATAAATCCTACTACAGCTTCCATATCAGAAACTTTTAATCCTCGAGTTGTGATTGCTGGGGTACCAACACGAATTCCAGAGGTTACAAAAGGACTTTTATCATCAAAAGGAACCATGTTTTTATTCACAGTAATATCTGCTTTGCCCAGAGCAATTTCTGCATCTTTTCCTGAAATGTTTTTATTACGTAAGTCAATTAGCATCACATGATTGTCTGTTCCACCAGAAATTAAATCATAGCCTTTCTCTACAAATACCTTTGCCATAGCAGCAGCATTTTCTTTCACTTGAATTTGATACTCTAAGAATTCATCTGTTAATGCCTCCCCAAATGCAATTGCTTTTGCAGCAATAACGTGTTCTAGAGGTCCTCCCTGATTCCCAGGAAAAACGGCAGATTGAAGTAAAGAAGACATTTTCTTTAATTTTCCACTTTTTAAAGTTTCTCCAAAAGGATTGTCAAAATCTTTTCCCATCATGATCATTCCCCCTCTTGGTCCTCGTAACGTTTTGTGAGTAGTGGTTGTTACTATATGACAATGAGGCATGGGGTCGTTCAAAAGACCTTTGGAAATCATTCCTGAAGGATGAGAAATATCGGCTAGTAAAATAGCCCCAACACTATCTGCAATTGTTCGAAAGCGTTTGAAGTCGATATCTCTTGAATATGCAGATGCTCCAGCAATGATTAAATTTGGTTGTTCTTTTGTTGCAGTTGCTTGTATTTTGTCATAATCTAGTACCCCTGATTCCTTTTCAACTCCATAAAAAGAGGTTTTGTATAATTTTCCGGAAAAATTCACAGGAGATCCGTGCGTTAAATGACCACCGTGCGATAAGTCAAATCCTAAAATTTTGTCACCGGGCTTTAAACAAACCGAGAACACTGCAGTATTTGCTTGAGAACCAGAATGCGGCTGAACATTCACATATTCTGCACCAAATAATTCTTTTGCTCTATCAATTGCTATTTGCTCAACAATATCAACAATTTCACAACCCCCGTAATAACGTTTTCCAGGATATCCCTCAGCATATTTGTTGGTTAAAACAGACCCTTGTGCTCTCATTACTTGATCGCTTACAAAGTTTTCAGAAGCAATTAATTCTAAACCATTTAATTGTCTTTCTTTTTCTTCCTCTATGAGGTCAAAAATTAAATTATCTTGTTGCATTTTGTTTGTTGATTTGGATTTACAAAAATAATAAAAATGAATATTGGATTACATAAGTTTTAGCGATTATTTTCCATTTCTATCAACAATTGTAGTATCATAAAAAAAGGAGTGTTAAAAATAAGTTATTGATGACTATTCCTAACAAAAATGGTAAAAAATTGCCTAAATTTGAGTAAAAAATAAAAAATATGATAATAACTGCAAATAATCCAAAAAGAAAAACGTGGTTGAATGTATCAAAAGAGTCAGATTTTCCAATACAAAATATTCCTTTTGGTGTTTTTATTACAAGAGATGATATGATTACTATTGGTAGTAGAATTGGAGATTTTGCAATTGATCTAGGAGCCTTTCATCAACTAGGGTATTTTGAAGGAATTCCGCTTACAGATGATCTTTTTTTACAAGATAACTTGAATGATTTTATTGCAGATGGAAGAAAGACATGGCGATTAGTACGCAATAGAATTGCTGAAGTTTTTGACGTTACTAATGGAAAACTTCGCGACAATCCCATTCATAAAGAAAAGGTGATTTTTAGAATGGACGAAGTAGAAATGTTATTACCAGTTTCGGTTGGAGATTACACAGATTTTTATGCAAGTAAAGAACACGCCACAAATGTTGGATCTTTATTCAGAGATCCGAAAAATGCATTATTACCTAATTGGCTTCATGTTCCTATCGGTTATCATGGTAGAAGCTCTTCCATCATACCCTCTGGAACAAAAATAAGAAGACCTTATGGACAAACAAAGCCTCCTCAAGGGAGTAATAGTCCTGGTTTTGGACCAACAAAACTATTAGATTTTGAACTTGAAATGGCATTTATTACTACAGATGCAAATGTCTTGGGAGATAGAATACCAATTGAAGAGGCTGAAGAATATATTTTTGGATTGGTTCAATTTAATGATTGGTCTGCAAGGGACATTCAAGCATGGGAATATGTTCCATTAGGACCTTTTTTAGGTAAAAATTTTGCCTCTACAATTTCACCTTGGATTGTAACTCTAGATGCTTTAGAGCCTTTTAGAGTTGACAACCCTAAGCAGGTCAATGAGCCACTTCCATATTTGAAACAAGAGGGAAAAGGAAGTTATGATATTCATTTACAAGTTGGTATTCAACCTGAAAATGGAGAAGAAACTGTAGTTGCTAATTCTAATTTTAAATATATGTATTGGACTATGGCACAACAATTAGCGCATCATACCGTAAACGGATGCCCGGTTGAAGCTGGAGATATGATGGGTTCTGGAACTATCTCAGGACCTACAAAAGATAGTTATGGTTCTATGTTAGAATTAACTTGGAGGGGGCAAAATCCAATCAAATTAAAAGACGGAACGGAGCGAAAATTTATAAACGATAATGATACGGTAATTATGCGTGCTCATTGTAAAAATGAGTACATTCGTATTGGTTTTGGAGAGTGTATTGGTACAATATTACCAGCCAAATAATAGAAGTAACTATACTTTTTAAAACTAAGAGCTAATAAAAATAATAAAAATTGGTCTCTATCTGCATTGATTTTTTCAATTAATACTTTAAATTTGCAACTTGTAAATGCGTGTTAAGCATACTTAAATAAAACTATCAGAATACACCTATAGCTGAGCTTAGGTTCTTTGGAAATAAAAAAACTATGAATAGAATTCAACATATAGAAAATGAAATTTCTGAACTTAGAAATGTACTACAAAATCACAAACTTTATAAAAGTTTAAATACCCTAGACGATATAAAAATCTTCATGGAAAGTCACGTATTTGCTGTATGGGATTTTATGTCTCTTTTAAAAAATCTTCAATTAAATCTTACAACAGTTCAAACACCTTGGATTCCTCCAAAAAACCCAACATTGTCTAGATTTATAAATGAAATTGTTCACGGTGAAGAAAGTGATCTCAACGAAAAAGGTGAGCCTAATAGTCATTTTGAAATGTATTTGGATGCAATGTTGCAAATAAATGCAGATACAAATGAAATTAATAATTTTATAAATTTAATAGCATCAGGAAATTCAGTCGAGTATTCATTAAATCAAGTCAATATAGACAAAAAAGTAGCTGACTTTGTAAGGTTTTCTTTTTCAATTATTGAAACAAACAAACCTCACCTTGTTGCTTCTGCTTTTACATTTGGACGAGAAGACTTAATTCCTGATATGTTTATCGAAATTATTAAAAATTCTAATTCTGAAAATAACAAGTACAATAAACTCACTTATTATTTAGAAAGACATGTTGAAATAGATGGAGATGAACACGGTCCTCTTTCTCTCAGAATGATTTCTGAGCTGTGCGAAAATGACAATCAAAAATGGGAAGAAACACTAACCATTGCAAAACAATGTTTGAATAAAAGAATTGAACTTTGGGATGCAATTGATCATTTAATTCAAAAGAAAAAAATACATTCTAATCTTTGTGAAAAATAGGTGTAAATGGTTTTAAAGATCGGTTGTATTTCACTTAAGAAATTCAGACGCTATTGAATAATAAAAGCTCAAGAAAAAAACTTGAGCTTTTATTATTTGAAGTAACCCCTGTATAGTATGAGGGGTTTAAAATTTATATTATTCTTTATGAAATTTAGTATTGAAAATTACCCTTTAAAAGTAATTTTACGCATGCGCAAGCTTTCTGGAGTTACCTCTAAATATTCATCTGCTTTAATGTACTCCATGTTTTCTTCAAGAGAGAAATCAACTTTAGGAGCAATTTTCATAGCATCATCTGAACCAGATTTACGCATGTTTGTTAATTGCTTTCCTTTAATTAAGTTTACTGCTAAATCATCTGATTTAGAGTTTTCTCCAATTACTTGACCAATATAAATTTCTTGGTTAATATCTATAAAAAAACGTCCTCTATCCTGCAAACGGTTCAATGCATACGCTGTTGCTTTACCTGCAGCAGAGGATACAATAGCTCCTTTTATATCTTCAGAGAAATCACCTTTATAAGGTCCGTATTCACTGAATCTATGATTGATAATCGCTGTACCAGCTGTTGCAGTTAAAATTCTATTTCTCAACCCAATTAGACCTCTAGAGGGTATTGAGAACTCTAAGTGTTGCAAATCACCTTTTGGTTCCATTATTAATAAATCACCTTTTCTGAGAGAAACCAAGTTAATTGCTTTCGAGGCTGCATCTTCAGGAACATCTATCGATAATGTTTCCATTGGCTCATGTTTCTTACCATCAATTTCTTTTAAAATTACTTGTGGCCTTCCCACTTGTAATTCATACCCTTCTCTTCGCATGGTTTCAATCAAAACAGACAAGTGTAAAACACCACGACCGAAAACATTAAATTTATCCTCAGAATTTGTAGTTTCAACTTTTAATGCTAAGTTTTTTTCTAACTCTTTAAATAATCTGTCTCTTAAATGACGAGATGTTACATATTTCCCCTCTTTTCCAAAGAAAGGAGAATTGTTGATTGTAAACAACATACTCATTGTAGGTTGGTCAATCTCAGTTCTTGGCAATGCCTCTGGGTTTTCTAAATCAGCGATAGTATCACCAATTTCGAATCCTTCTATACCAGTAATGGCACAAATATCTCCACAAGGTACTTTATCTACTTGAGCCTTACCCATTCCTTCAAATACGTGTAGTTCTTTGATTCTTACTTTTTTAGTGGTACCATCTGCTTTGCATAACATGTAATCTTTACCCACTAATAAATCTCCTCTAAATACTCGACCAATAGCTATTCTACCAGTAAAGGAAGAGAAATCTAAAGAAGTAATTTGCATTTGTGGAGTTCCTTCATTGTATGTTGTTTCCGGAATAGATTCTAGAACAGCATCTAATAAAGGAACGATATTATCAGTTTCATTTCTCCAATCTGTGCTCATCCAATTATTTTTTGCAGAACCGTAAACAGTTGTAAAATCTAATTGCTCTTCTGTAGCTTCCAAAGCAAACATTAAATCAAAAACCTTTTCGTGCACAATATCTGGTGTACAATTTTCTTTGTCTACTTTATTTACAACTACAATTGGTGTTAATCCAAGCTCTAAGGCTTTACCTAGTACAAAACGGGTTTGTGGCATAGGGCCTTCAAATGCATCAACTAACAATAAAACACCGTCAGCCATTTTTAATACACGTTCAACTTCGCCACCAAAATCGGCGTGACCAGGAGTATCAATTACATTAATTTTTGTATTCTTATAGTTTACAGATACGTTTTTTGAAAGGATTGTTATTCCTCTTTCTCTTTCTAAGTCATTATTGTCTAGCAATAAATCGGTACGTTCTTTTCGATCATCTAAAATTTTTGCTTGGTCAATAATTTTATCAACTAAGGTTGTTTTTCCGTGATCGACGTGTGCTATAATAGCAATGTTTCTAATTGGTTGCATGCGTGTTTCTTAAATTTCGTGCAAAAGTAGTTGTTTATATATGATTTATAGCAATTCTAGTGTGTTTTTTTAATTTCACAAGAAATAAAAGTTGGCAAAAATGTGAGTAAAAAGTATAATAAACAGTCCAAAGTAGGAATATATTTTAGATGTTTTTTTTTGAATATTGATAGTAAAAAGTGAGGCCTTTATGAAATTTTAAATATGAATTTTAGCAACGACTTAAAAAACACCTATTCTCTATTCATTCAAGTCATCTTGAAATGCCGATGGTAAAATATCTGGAATTAATTTTATTAAAAGGGGTAATAGTAGAGCGCCGCCTGGTAATAAAAATACAGCCAAGGAAGGAATTGCTTTACAAATATCTAACAATTGTATTTTAATCTTTTCTTTTTCTTCTTCTGATAAATTGGAGTGGGTCGCTTTTTTTATCAAAAAAACAGCTTCTTTACTTTGTTTTAATTCTAAGGCAAGTCTTCGTTTATTTTTATGAAGTACTATTTTTATTTCTTCTATACTATTCATTATATTTTTCTTCTCTTTCTTTCTGATTTTAAAAGATTTAATTCCCTACTTGTTTGTCCTGCTACAGAGGTATTTTCTTCTGCTCTTCTAATAAGATAAGGCATAACATCTCTTACAGGCCCGAAAGGTAAATATTTTGCTACATTATACCCCTGACTAGATAAATTATAGCTAATATGATCACTCATCCCATATAATTGACCAAACCAAAGACGATTATCGTCCTCTTTGATATTGTATTTTTTAGCTAGATTCATAAGTAAATAGGAACTTTGCTCATTATGAGTACCTGCAAAAAGGGCCATCTTTGGGTGCTTCATCATGTATGTAATTGCTTCATCATAATTGTCATCTGTAGCTTGTTTATCTTTACAAATTGGAGATGGATATCCTTTTTCTAAGGCTCTTTCTCGTTCTTTCTCCATGTAAGCACCTCTCACAACCTTTATTCCAATATGAAAATTTTTTGCCTTTGCTTTTTGATGCAATGCTTTCAGATAGTCCATCCTATCATGTCTGTACATCTGCAAAGTATTAAAAACAATGGATTTTTCTTTGTTATAAACTTCCATCAATTCTTCAATTAACTCATCTGCTGATTTCTGCATCCAACTTTCTTCAGCATCAATTAACAAAGGCACATTTTTTTTTACCGCAATTTTACAAACGGTATGAAAACGGACTACAACTCTATTCCATTCTTCCTGTTCTTCATTCGTTAATGTTTTGTTCTCTGATACTTTTTGATATAAACTAAAACGACCAAATCCTGAGGGTTTAAAGACAGCATAGGGTATTGATTTTTTTTCTTCACAAAAATTAATAATTCTTAAAATTTTTTCTAAAGCACCATCAAAACTTATTTCTTCGTCTTTGCCTTCTACAGAATAATCCAAAACGCTGTGTACATTTCCTTTTGTGTACATATCATCTATCACTGGTATGCAATCATCTTCTGTAACACCTCCACAGAAATGATCAAATACTGTTGAACGAATTAAGCCTTCTATGGGCAAATGAGCTTTCAAAGCAAAATTGGTAACTGCACTACCAATTTTAACCATTGGTTG
>JAQWOW010000115.1 GCA_029245665.1 Polaribacter sp.
AATCATATTTCCTTTGGCAAAATTTGTATAAAAATTTGGTTGATCAAAATCAAAAATCCCATAATTATAAATGATGTCTAAATTTATAACAGGATCTTTAATTCTTATGGCAGAGTGCCCAAAAGCTTCGTATAATTCTTCCCCTGGGCCAGCTGTAACAATGCTTATTTCAGAGTCTTCGGAAAGTTGAAACTGTGCTGATCCAATAGAATAAATTGAAAGAAAAAATAGTAAAAAAAAGTATTTTTTTTTCATAAGAACTAACGTCTAAAAAAACTATAATCAACTGTAATTGAAAAAATATTTGAATACAAAGCATTTCCAACACTTGCAATATTGGTTAACGCGTAATCCACCTTTATTCCACTGTATTTGAAACCTAGACCAAAATTAGGTTGCATAGAGATTGCTTTGGTATTATCGAATTCTGTAATGTATTGAAAATTACCAATACCAGCTCTAATATAAACCAATTCATCTAAATCTAATTGTAGTCCCATTGCTGGATCTATACTTATCGAATTCGAAGAAAAAAGATCATTTGTTTTGGCAAAACGTATATTTGTATTTACTTCTGAAAGAAGGTTGAAAAAACGCCCAATTTTCCAATTTTTTGCAACACCTAATTGTAATTTTGGTTTTGTTATTTCTGTTGTTGCAGGTAACTCTTGATTTTGTCCAGGCAATAAAGTAATGGCATCTTTAATTTTTTCAAACTCACTTTCATTGATTGCCCAACTATTAAAAGTACCGGTAATATCTCTTGCCATCAATCCAAATTTCCAAGAATTTCGCTCAAATTGAATTCCTGCGTCAAAACCAAATCCCCAGGAAGAAGCAAAGTCTCCAATAATTCGTCTAACTACCTTCGCATTTACACCAAATTTAAGATCTTTAAAAAGCAGGTTTCTAGCATATGCAATATTAAAAGCATAATCAGCAGACGAAAAAAGACTGATTTTATTAAAATCAATATTTCCATCACCATCAATTAAATCTGTTGTATTTAAAATATCATCAACACCAAATCGAATTACAGAAATACCAAGAGCGCTTTGTTGATCAATTGGCATCGCAAAGCTTGCATGATTGTAATTTGCAATTCCCGCAAAATAGGAAGCATGCATTAGTGATCCTTGAAAATCTTTTACGTTAACCAAACCTGCCGGATTCCAGTATATTGAATTTACATCATTTGTACTAGCCACAACACTTTTACTCATTCCCAATCCAGCTGCATCCACTCCAATTGTTAAAAATTCATTAGAATAACTCGTATATGCTTGTGCAGATAATAGCAGTGGGAAAAATAGAACTAAAAATAAAATTTTATATTTCAAAGTTGTAATAATTATCTTTAACAAATATCTAAAAACATACTAAAATAACAGTAGTTTTTTAGAGTTATTGTTTACAATAAGTTTTTTTGAATATTTTCTCTGATAAATCGTTCAATTCTTAGTTCAAGCCAAGTGTTTTCCGAGGGGTTAAAAGATGACATAAAACCAACGTGACCCCCATAATTTGTTCTTTCAAAAAAGAAATTATCTGAATCATAAGCTTCTTTAAAAGGAAAACATTCTTTAGACAAGAAGCTATCATCTTTTGCATTTATCAATAAAGTTGGTTTTTTAATAGAATGCAAATAAGGTTTAGAGCTTGCTTTTTTCCAATATTCTTCAGGAGTTTTAAAACCAAAAACTGGCACTGTATATAAAAGTTCTAAATGCTTAAACTTTGTTGCTTTAAATAATTTATCCTTGTCTAATTTATATTCAGGAAATCTGTGTGCCTTTTGTAATAATTTGTTTTTCATGGTTTTAAAAAAAAGTTCTATATACAACTTGTTTTTTAGTTTATCCATTTCTTTTTCAGCAGATGCAATATCAATTGGAACAGAAACAGCAATGCCACCTTTTATAATCGGTGATATGTTTCCAGATTTTTCTCCTAGATATTTTAACGTTAAATTCCCACCGAGACTATACCCTATAATAATTATATCTTTGTATTTGTAATTTTCTATGAGGTAGTTTACAACAAAATCTACATCTTCTGTTTTTCCGCTATGATAGGTTTTTAAAAGCAAATTGTCTTCGCCAGAACAACCTCTTAAATTGAAACAAACTGTATCCAATCCTTTTTTATTAAGGTGTTTGGATGCAGATACCATGTAATTAGATTTTGAACTTCCTTCCAGTCCATGAATCAACAATACTAATGTTTTAGAACCAACGAATGAGAAATCTAAATCTATAAAATCATGGTCCCATGTAGTAATTCTTTTTCTTGAATAGCTACAAATATCTTTCATAAAAAGGGGTCTATACATGGTATTAAAATAACCATTTTTAAATGGCAGGGTAGGAGAGAAGTCTGAAGTAAATACAGGCATAGAATTTTATAGATACTACAAATATGATAAAAATTAAAGAATAATGAAA
Source organism: Polaribacter sp. (assembly GCA_029245665.1). GTDB lineage: Bacteria > Bacteroidota > Bacteroidia > Flavobacteriales > Flavobacteriaceae > Polaribacter. The sequence continues at coordinate 2,445 of JAQWOW010000115.1, forward strand.
ACCAGTAAATTTTGATTTCTTATTTTAGCTTAATATTCTAAATAAAAATGATACTAAAAAAACACATTCCAAATTTATTAACGCTTGGCAATCTTTTTTGTGGAACAGTAGCTTGTATTTTTGCTGTACAAGCTAATTTTACTTTAGCTGGATTGTTTGTGGCTATTGGTATTTTTTTTGACTTTTTTGATGGTTTTGTCGCACGTATATTAAATGTTTCAGGAGCGTTGGGGAAACAATTAGATTCCTTGGCTGATATGGTAACAAGTGGCGTTGTTCCTGGAATTATTATGTTTAATTTGCTATCAAATAATCAAATTGTACCCTTTAATTTTAAAGATGAATGGGTGTTGCATTCGTATGTGCCATTTTTAGGGCTTATAGTAACTTTAGGAGCTTGTTACAGATTGGCTAAATTTAATATTGACACAAGACAATCAGATTCTTTCATAGGTCTGCCAACTCCAGCGATGACTTTATTTGTTATTTCTTTGCCTTTAATTAAAGAATATTCAGATTTTGAAATTGCACAAAATTTAATTGATAACAATTATTTTTTGTGTATCATAATCCTATTATTAACCTACTTAATGAATGCTGAATTAGGATTATTTTCATTAAAGTTTAAAGAGTATTCTATAAAAAAAAATTTAATGAAGTATCTATTTTTAGTTGTTTCTATACCAATGATTCTCTTCCTAAAATATGTTTCAATCCCTCTAATAATAATAATTTATATAGTTTTATCACTAATAAGTAATTACCGAAAAAAGTTAGAATTTAAAAATTAAAAAACTTTCTTCCTTTTCAGCTCAAAGTCATTTCCTAAATATACTTTTCGTACCATTTCATCATTCGCTAATTCTTCTGGTGACCCTTCTTTTAGAATTCCACCATTATACATCAAATAGGTTTTGTCTGTAATTGCTAGCGTTGCTTGAACATCGTGATCTGTAATTAAAATACCAATATTTTTATTTTTCAATTGAGCAACAATACTCTGTATATCCTCTACGGCAATCGGATCTACACCTGCAAAAGGTTCATCAAGTAAAATAAAATTTGGATCAGACGCTAAACAGCGAGCAATCTCAGTTCTACGTCTTTCACCTCCAGATAATAAATCGCCCCTATTTTTACGAACATGACCGATATTAAATTCCTCAATTAAAGATTCTAATTTAATTTTTTGTTGTTTTTTTGACAAACCAGTGAATTGTAATACAGACATAATGTTATCTTCAACTGATAATTTTCTAAAAACAGATGCCTCTTGGGCTAAATATCCAATTCCTTTTTGAGC
>JAQWOW010000264.1 GCA_029245665.1 Polaribacter sp.
AACGAAAATGAGTTTTTGAAGGAAGTTTTGGAAGCATTAGAGTAAATTTTAAAAAGAACCATATAAAAAACCACGCAATCTGCGTGGTTTTTTTATGTGAGAAGAGGTTGATTTGTTTATAAATCAAATCCGATATCAACGCCTAATTTTTCGGCAATTAACTTGGTAATTCGTTGTTTTACTTCTGGGATTTTTACACTTTCTAAAACCGTATTCGCAAATGCATACATTAACAACGCTTTTCCTTCTTTCTTTGGAATTCCTCGTTGTTGCATATAAAATAAAGCTTCCTCGTCTAATTGTCCAATGGTACACCCGTGAGAACATTTTACATCATCAGCAAATATTTCTAGTTGAGGCTTTGCATTAATTGTGGCTTTGTCGTTTACTAAAACATTGTTGTTTTGTTGATAGGCATTTGTTTTCTGCGCCTCTTTTTCAACAATAACCTTCCCGTTAAAAACACCTGTAGAGCGTTCGTCATAAATTCCTTTATAATCTTGATGGCTTTCACAATTAGGCTCTATATGATGCACTAAAGTATGGTGGTCTACGTGCTGTTTGCCTTCAATAATTGTAATTCCCTTTAAGATAGAATCGATGTGTTGCCCTTTTTGATAAAAGTTTAAGTTATTTCTGGTAATATTTCCTCCAAAAGAAAAGGTATGAACAGAAACGACACTATTCGATTGTTGTTCTATATAAGTATTGTCAACTAGAGAGGCATTGGTTTTATCGTTTTGAATCTTGTAATAATCAACAAAAGCTCTTTTGTCTGCATAAATTTCAGTAACAGCATTTGTCAGAACAGGGTTGTTTGTTAAACTTTGATGGCGTTCTATAATTTGAACCTGTGCATTTTGTCCAACGACAATTAAATTTCTTGGCTGTAACATTGTTGCCGCTTCAGAGCCTGTAGTAAAATTGATAATCTGAATTGGTTTTTTTACCTCCACGTTTTTAGGAATATAGATATACGCGCCTTCTTCTGTAAAAGCAGTATTGAGTGAAGTTAAATTGTCTTGTTTTGCAACTTTATTAAAATAATTTTCAATAACTGCCTTGTATTTTTGCTTGCTTAATGCAGCAGACATAAGGCAAACATCAAAAGTATCATGGGTAGTTTCTGAGAGGAAAGAATTGTATTTTCCATCAACAAAAACGAGTTTGTATGCATCGATATCGTGTACAAAATATTTTTTTACATCAGAAAGTTCAATATTATTGTCTTTATTTGGGAATATGCTGTAATCTGGCTTTAAAACAGCATTCAAAGAAGTATATTTCCAGGCCTCTAACTTTTTTGTAGGAAAGCCTAAATCTTCAAAATTCTGGAATGCTTTTGAACGAATTTCATGCACATCAGAATTGGTGTCTACACGGTTTTCAAATGCTACATATGATGATAATATTTTATCTTTTAATTCCATCTTTCAAGCTTCTATATTAAACCAATTCTTGTTTAATCCAATCATACCCTTTTGCTTCTAATTCTAATGCCAAAGAAGCGTCTCCTGTTTTTACAATTTTACCATCGTGTAAAACATGCACAAAATCAGGAACAATATAATCTAGCAATCTTTGGTAGTGTGTAATTACGATTACCGCATTGTCTTTCGATTTTAATTTGTTTACTCCGTTAGCCACAATACGAAGCGCATCAATATCAAGCCCTGAGTCGGTTTCATCTAAAATGGCTAATTGTGGTTCTAGCATTGCCATTTGAAAGATTTCATTCCGTTTTTTTTCTCCTCCGGAAAATCCTTCGTTTAAAGAACGAGATAAAAATTTACGGTCTATTTCTAATAATTCAGACTTTTCGCGGATCATTTTTAGTAGCTCTTTTGCAGGCATGTCTTCTAGGCCTTTTGATTTTCGTGTTTCGTTAATGGCCGTTTTAATAAAATTGGTTACAGAAACCCCGGGGATTTCTACTGGATATTGGAACGATAGAAAGACTCCATTATGTGCTCTTTCTTCTGGGGCTAATTCACTGATATCTTCTCCATTTAGTTCAATGATTCCATTGGTAACGTCATATTCTTCTTTTCCTGCAATAACATTGGCTAACGTACTTTTTCCAGCACCATTTGGCCCCATAATTGCATGAACTTCACCTGCTTTTATTTCTAGATTCAATCCTTTTAAAATTGATTTATCATCAATACTTGCTTGTAAATTTTCTATTTTTAACATCTTTTTGATATTATATGCCTATTAGTTTTAATTATGGGCGTTTTTTATTGTTTAATTATCCTACAGAGCCTTCTAAACTGATCTCTAATAACTTTTGAGCTTCCACAGCAAATTCCATTGGAAGTTTATTTAAAACTTCTTTGCTGAATCCGTTTACAATCAAAGCAATTGCTTTTTCAGTATCAATACCACGTTGATTGCAATAAAAAAGTTGGTCTTCACCAATTTTACTAGTGGTAGCTTCGTGCTCTATTTGTGCTGATTTATTTTTTACTTCTATGTAGGGAAAGGTGTGTGCTCCACACTTA
>JAQWOW010000172.1 GCA_029245665.1 Polaribacter sp.
AACTCAATAAATAGTTGTAAATTTGTTCGCAATTATATTATAATTGCAACATGACAGCACACAACAACAAAATTTTAGGAGAAGGTTTAACATATGATGATGTTTTATTAGTACCCGCTTTTTCAGATGTACTTCCAAGAGAAGTGAACATTCAAACAAAATTTACTAGAAATATCACCATAAACGTTCCAATAGCGTCAGCAGCAATGGATACGGTTACAGAATCTGCTTTGGCAATTGCAATGGCTAGAGAAGGAGGAATAGGTGTTTTGCATAAGAACATGACTATTGAGCAACAAGCGCATCAAGTAAGAAGGGTTAAACGTGCAGAATCCGGTATGATTCTAGATCCAGTTACTTTACCATTAACAGCAACTGTTATACATGCAAAAGCAAATATGAAAGAGCATCGTATTGGAGGAATCCCTGTCATAGATGAAAATGGAATTTTAAAAGGAATTGTAACCAATAGAGACTTGCGTTTTGAACATGATAACCAAAGACCCATTGTAGAGGTAATGACAAGTGTCAATTTAATTACAGCTGCAGTTGGTACTTCTTTAAAAGATGCTGAAAAAATTCTTCAGAAAAATAAAATTGAAAAATTATTAATTGTTGATCAAGACTACAAGCTAAAAGGGTTAATTACCTTTCGAGACATTACGAAAGTGACTCAAAAACCAATCGCAAACAAAGATTCTTTCGGTAGGTTAAGAGTTGCTGCGGCTCTTGGTGTTACTGCTGATGCTGTTGTTAGAGCAGAAGCTCTTGTTAATGCTGGTGTAGATGCTGTAATTATCGATACCGCTCATGGTCATACTAAAGGAGTTGTGACTGTTTTAAAAGAAGTGAAAGCAAAATTTCCAAATTTAGAGGTTGTGGTTGGTAATATTGCAACAGCAGCAGCAGCTAAATACTTGGTTGAAGCTGGCGCAGATGCTGTAAAAGTAGGAATTGGCCCTGGCTCTATTTGTACAACAAGAATTGTTGCAGGTGTTGGTTCTCCTCAGTTTTCAGCAGTTTTGGAAGTAGCAGCAGCGATCAAAGGAAGTGGTGTTCCCGTAATTGCAGACGGTGGAATTCGCTATACAGGAGACATCCCTAAAGCAATTGCTGCGGGTGCAGATGCTGTTATGCTAGGTTCTTTACTTGCTGGAACAAAAGAATCTCCGGGAGAAACAATTATCTATGAAGGAAGAAAATTTAAATCTTACAGAGGAATGGGTTCTGTAGAAGCCATGAAGCAAGGTTCTAAAGATAGATATTTTCAAGATGTAGAAGCAGATATTAAAAAATTAGTGCCAGAAGGTATTGTAGGACGTGTTCCTTACAAAGGAGATTTAGATGAAAGTATTCATCAATTCATAGGTGGTTTAAGAGCAGGAATGGGCTATTGTGGAGCCAAAGACATAGCAACATTAAAGGAAACAGGGCAGTTTGTAAGAATTACCACTAGTGGAATTAATGAAAGCCATCCTCATGATGTAGCAATTACTAAAGAAGCTCCTAACTATAGTAGAAGATAGTCCTATTTTTAAATGGCAAAAAAATATACCGATTGATTTTCTTCGGTATATTTTTGTTTATAGATGGCACTCATTTACTATAAGTCAATTTTAGAATTACTTCCCTCTAATAAATGAATGTAGTCTTTTATTTCAAACACCTTATTTCTAAAATGTGATGTTCTATTTTTAGCTTGACTTTGTCTGGTAATACTTCTAGCAAAACGTCTAATTTCATTTTTGCTTGTTAGAATAATTCCAGGAACTGAAACACTTTTTCCAGTTTCATCTTTGGCAACCATCGTAAAATAAGATGAATTACAATGTTTTTTCTCTCCGGTTCTAATATTTTCAGATTCTACTCTTAAGCCCACAACCATAGAAGTTCTTCCTGTAAAATTAATGGAAGCTTTCATGGTTACGAGTTCTCCAACCTCAATAGGGTGTAAAAAATCAACCTTGTTTACAGAAGCTGTTACACAGTAGTTTCCAGAATGTTTGGAAGCACAAGCAAATGCAATTTGGTCCATTAAATTTAGAATATGACCTCCGTGAATTTTTCCGCTAAAATTAGAGTTAGACGGGAGCATTAACTCAGTAATCGATATTTGTGAGTCTTTGATGTATTTCATTATATTTTAAAACAAGTTTTATTATAAAATTAATTTAATAATATTTTTAGT
>JAQWOW010000175.1 GCA_029245665.1 Polaribacter sp.
GGGAATTCACCATCGTGTTTTAGCATTTCATAATACAGGCTTTCTTCTTGTATTTTAGAACGTTGATACATGGTTTCCATCGCTCCTAAAACACCTCCTCTTTCTGTAATTCTGTCAAATTCTAACAAGACTGCTTCTTCAACTAAATCTGTGAGTTCTTCAATGATAAAAGCACCTTGTAATGGGTTTTCATTTTTAGTTAATCCCAATTCTTTATTGATAATTAACTGAATAGCCATGGCTCTTCTCACAGAGTCTTCAGTAGGTGTCGTAATTGCTTCATCGTAGGCATTGGTATGTAATGAATTGCAATTGTCATAGACAGCATATAAAGCTTGAAGTGTAGTTCTAATATCATTAAAATCAATTTCTTGTGCATGCAAGGAGCGACCAGAAGTTTGAATATGATACTTGAGCATTTGTGCCCTTGTATTTGCTCGGTATTTATACTTTAATGCTTTGGCCCATATCTTTCTTGCTACACGTCCAATAACTGCGTATTCAGGGTCTAGTCCGTTGGAGAAGAAAAAGGATAGATTGGGTCCAAATTTATTAATATCCATACCTCTAGACAGGTAATATTCTACATAGGTAAACCCGTTAGAAAGGGTGAGTGCCAACTGTGTTATTGGATTGGCACCCGCTTCAGCAATGTGGTATCCAGAAATTGAAACCGAATAGAAATTTCTTATTTGCTGTTCTATAAAGTATTCTTGAACGTCACCCATCAATCGCAATGCGAATTCTGTTGAGAAAATACAGGTGTTTTGCGCTTGATCTTCTTTTAAAATATCTGCTTGTACAGTCCCGCGAACTTGTTTTAAAGTATCAGTTTTTATTTTTGCATAGACATCATCTGGCAAAACTAAATCACCTGTTAGTCCAAGTAATAATAAGCCTAATCCATTATTTCCTTCTGGTAATTTTCCTTGATAAAGAGGTCTTTTTAACCCTTTAGCATCATATGTTTTTTTAAATGCTGCTTCCACTGTTTTTTCTAACTTGTGCTCTTTGATGTATTTCTCACAATTTTGATCTATGGCAGCATTCATAAAGAAGCCGAGTAGCATGGGAGCAGGACCATTAATTGTCATAGAAACTGAGGTCATGTGATGACTTAAATCAAACCCAGAATATAACTTTTTAGCATCATCTAAACAACAAATAGAAACACCAGCATTCCCAATTTTACCGTAAATATCTGGTCGGACTCCTGGGTCGTTTCCGTATAAAGTAACAGCATCAAAAGCAGTAGACAACCGTTTGGCCTTCAACCCAAAACTTACATAATGAAAACGTCTGTTGGTACGCTCTGGTCCGCCTTCACCAGCAAACATTCTGGTTGGGTCTTCGCCAGTTCTTTTAAAAGGATACAAGCCTGCAGTGAAAGGAAATTCTCCGGGCACATTTTCTTGTAAATTCCATTGTAATATATCGCCCCAAGCTTCATACTTGGGTAAGGAAATTTTAGGGATTTTAGATTGCGATAAAGACTCACTATGTGTTTCTAAATTAATTTCTTTATTTCTTACTTTATATGTGTAAATAGGGTCTTTATAGCGTTGAATTTTTTCTTGCCAATTGAGAATAATTTCCCAGTTGTGAGAGTCAAAATCCATTTTTATTTTGTCAAACTGAGAGCATAATAATTTTATAAAAGGTACTTCGTCTTTTGAAGTATATTGTAATATTTTTTCTTGATCTAAACCTGCTTTAGTCAATATATCTAAAGTTTTGATTGAAGTTGAGTCAATACTTATAATAGAGTCTATTGTTTTGTAGATTCCAAATAATTTTTGAGCAACTGCTACTTGATCGGTTGCTTTTTTATCATACCCTCTGTTACTTTCAGCAATTTCAGACAAATAGCGAACTCTTGCAGGAGGAATTACAAAAATTTTCTCGGTCATTCCTTCATTAATTTTCATATTGGATTTTAAATCAACGCCTGTTTTTTCTACCAATTTATCCATTACTGCTTTGTACAGCGAATTCATTCCTGGATCATTAAATTGTGACGCAATTGTTCCAAAAACAGGCAGATCATCTGTATGTAAATGCCATAAATTATTGTTACGCACATACTGTTTTTTTACATCACGAATAGCATCTACAGCACCACGTTTGTCAAATTTATTAATGGCAACTAGGTCTGCAAAATCTAACATATCTATTTTCTCTAACTGAGTTGCCGCTCCAAATTCAGGAGTCATCACATACAAAGAAGTGTCAGAGTGTTCAATGATTTCTGTGTCTGATTGCCCAATACCAGAGGTTTCTAGAATGATCAAATCAAATTCTGCAGCTTTTAAAACCTCAATGGCTTCATTTACATGTTTAGACAATGCTAAATTAGATTGGCGAGTTGCCAAAGAACGCATATAAACACGATTGTTATTGATAGCATTCATTCTAATGCGGTCTCCTAATAAGGCACCTCCGGTTTTACGTTTAGAAGGATCTACAGAAATAAGTCCAATTGTTTTCTTTGGAAAGTCAATCAAGAATCTACGAACCAATTCATCAACCAAACTAGATTTTCCAGAACCACCAGTTCCTGTAATTCCTAAAACAGGTGTGGTCGCTGATTTGTTTTTCTCATGTATTTTAGCTAAAGATTCTCTAGCAATTTCAGGAAAATTTTCAGCAGAGGAGATAATTCTAGCAATACTGGCATTTTCTCTTTTTTTTAGCCCTCTTACTTCATCATTTAAGACATCACCAATGGCAAAATCTGCGCTTTTTACCAAGTCATTTATCATTCCTTGCAAGCCTAATTTACGCCCATCATCTGGAGAATATATGCGTGTAATTCCATACTCCATTAATTCTTTGATCTCTTCTGGTAAAATAACACCACCTCCACCACCAAAAATTTTGATATGACCAGCGTTCTTCTTCTTTAATAAGTCGTACATGTATTTAAAATACTCGTTATGACCTCCTTGGTAAGAGGTTATTGCAATAGCATTAACATCTTCTTGAATGGCACAATTTACAACATCTTCAACACTTCTGTCATGCCCTAAATGAATAACTTCAACACCGGTAGCTTGAATAATTCTACGCATAATATTAATGGCAGCATCATGCCCATCAAATAAAGATGCAGCAGTTACGATTCTTACTTTATAGGTAGGTTTATAAGGTTTAATTTGTTTCATTCGTAAATTTTATATTAAAATAGGATTTCAATTTACGAAATTCTTAAAATAATATCAATTTTTTTGAATAGTTAATTATAGTAGGAAAAAAATAAATACATTTGTTTTAGACATTAATATGAATTTTTTATGACATTTAAAGCTCAAATTCAGCAAGGAATTCCAGAGGTTTTGCCAACTAAAAAAGCCTATGAATTAGAAGTAAATCATGCTCCAAAGCGCAAAGAAATTTTATCTATTGCTGAAAAAAAATTAGCACTCAGAAATGCGTTGCGATATTTTGATGTCAAACATCATGCAGAATTGTTGCCAGAGTTTGCAGAAGAACTGCAAACATATGGTCGTATTTATATGCATCGTTTTCGTCCGGAGTACAAAATGTATGCAAGACCAATTTCTGAGTACCCCGGTAGATGTGAACAAACCAAGGCTATTATGTTAATGATTCAGAACAATTTAGATCCTGCAGTGGCACAACATCCGCATGAATTAATCACCTATGGAGGAAATGGGGCTGTTTTTCAGAATTGGGCACAGTATTTACTTACTATGAAGTACCTCTCTGAAATGACAGAGAAACAAACTTTGACAATGTACTCAGGGCATCCAATGGGGTTGTTTCCATCTAGCAAAAATGCACCAAGAGTTGTGGTTACCAACGGAATGACGATTCCGAATTACTCACATCCAGAAGATTTAGAAAAAATGAATGCTCTGGGGGTTTCTCAATATGGACAAATGACAGCAGGAAGCTATATGTATATTGGTCCACAGGGAATTGTACATGGCACAACAATTACCATTTTAAACGGATTTAGAAAAATAAAAAAAGACCCAAAAGGAAGTTTGTTTGTTACTTCAGGTTTGGGTGGGATGTCTGGAGCCCAACCAAAGGCTGGAAATATTGCCGGTTGTATTACTGTTTGCGCAGAGGTAAACCCTAAGATTACACAAGTGCGTTTAGATCAGGGTTGGATTGATGAAAAGTTGACAGATATAAATGCATTGGTGGTTAGAGTAAAATTAGCAAAAGAAAACAGAGAAACAATATCTCTTGCTTATTTAGGGAATATTGTAGATGTCTGGGAGAAGTTTGATGTTGAAAATATTCCTATTGATTTAGGATCAGATCAAACCTCCTTACACAATCCTTGGGCTGGAGGTTATTATCCAATAGGTATTTCTTTTGAAGAGGCAAATACCATGATGGCTGAAAACCCGCTATTGTTTAAAGAAAAAGTACAAGAAACCCTCCGAAGACACGTGAGAGCCATAAACAATCATACTGCAAAAGGCACCTATTTCTTTGATTATGGGAATGCCTTTTTATTAGAATCAAGTAGAGCAGGTGCGGAAATCATGGGAGAAAACGGAATCGATTTCAGATATCAAAGCTATGTACAAGATAGTATGGGTCCTATGTGTTTTGATTATGGATTTGGACCTTTTAGATGGGTTTGTGCCTCTGGAAACTCGGAAGATTTAAAAAAGACAGACATCATAGCTTGTGATGTTTTAGAAGAAATAAAAAAACATTCTCCACCAGAGATTCAGCAGCAAATGGCAGATAATATGCAATGGATAAAAGGTGCTCAAGAAAATAAATTAGTAGTCGGTTCTCAGGCAAGAATTTTATATGCAGATGCAGAAGGAAGGATAAAAATAGCAAAAGCATTTAATAAGGCCATAAAAAAAGGAAAAATAGGGCCTGTTATTCTAGGAAGAGATCATCATGATGTTTCAGGAACAGATTCTCCTTACAGAGAAACATCAAATATTTACGACGGATCAAGATTTACCGCAGATATGGCAATACAAAATGTTATTGGGGATAGTTTTAGAGGAGCAACATGGGTTTCTATTCACAATGGAGGTGGTGTAGGCTGGGGAGAAGTCATAAACGGTGGTTTTGGCATGCTTCTTGATGGATCTAAGTCAGCATCAAAGCGTTTGGAATCCATGCTTTTTTGGGATGTAAATAATGGAATCGCAAGGAGAAATTGGGCTCGAAATAACGAAGCTACTTTTGCCATTAAAAGAGCCATGAAGGTTGATAAAAACTTACAGGTTACAATTCCTAGTCTAGTTGATGACGCTCTTATAGATGCCATAACCTAAAACTAATTATGATGAAAAAAAGTATTTTTTTACTACTAAGTGTCTTTATATTGTCATCTTGTAATACAGTAAGAGTTGTTACAGATTACGATTCAAAAGTAGACTTTAAGGCCTATAAGACTTTCGCTTTTTATAAACCAGAAATTGACAAAGCCAAAATTTCAGATTTAGATAAAAAAAGAATTTTAAGAGCCATTGAAGCAGCCTTACTTGTGAAAGGATTTACGAAATCTGACTCGCCAGATATGTTGGTGGGTATTTTTGCAAAATCAAGAGAAAAGGTAAATGTAAGTCAGAATAATGTAGGTTTTGGTTGGGGGTGGAACCCGTGGATGATGAATAATATGAATGCGAATGTAAATGTTTCTCAATATTCAGAAGGAACTTTATTCATCGATTTTATAGACAAAGCAAAAAAAGAATTAATTTGGCAAGGAATAGGTACTGGGGCTTTGCGGATCCAAAATCGAGAAAAGAAAGAGAAGAGAATTAAAGAATTTGTGAATGAAATTATCGCTAAATTCCCTCCTGAGGTAAATAATCAATAATAGAAAACGTTGTTTATTGAGTGTTTTTTCATAGATGAATTTTTAGTTAATAAAATGTACAACAAAAGAATACCTCTAGAAGAAGGGGATTACTATACAAATGAGCAAGGCTATAAAGTCTTTACAGAGCAGTATCATTTAAAAAGAGGGCATTGTTGTAAAAGTGGTTGCAAGCACTGCCCATATAACTACGATAAAAATACAGATAGTTCATTGTATAATTTCTAAGAAAGAGGGTAATAGCAAGCAATTTCGTTGATGTATAGTAGATGTATTGGTTCTTTTTTTTTGTAGTTTTAAATAAGGTGGTTTATTTGATCAAAAATATAATCAATATAACTAAAATGAAATATTATTTATTTTCCTTGACCCTATTATATTCTTTATTTTCTTCTTCTCAAGTAGATATTCAAGACGATTTTGAAGGAAACGGGACAATAAATTCATGGTTTGGAGATGATTGTGCCCTAGACTCAGCTTTTTCTAATCCTTATATTGAGGGGATAAATACTTCTGATACGGTTTTAAAATATGTTGATACTGGTGGAAGTTATGCAAATGTTAGATTTGAATCTACAGAAAGTATAGACATCTCTGTTAAAAATACCTTCTCTTTTAAAATATATGTTCCTTCAAGTGGTATAACAGGAAATCAAACAAACCGTGTGTCTTTAAAATTACAAGACGGTACACTTGGTTCTCCATGGGTTACACAGAGTGAAATAATCAAACCAATTGTTTTAAATCAATGGCAAGAAGTTTCTTTTAATTTTGAAACAGACAACTTCATCAATTTAGATCCAAGCTCACCAGACCCTATAACAAGGTCAGACTTCAATAGAGTTGTAATTCAGGTAAACGGAGAAGGGAATACAGATCATGTAATTGCTTATATTGATGAAGTCTTGCATGAAGAAACAGACAGCAACTCCGGAGATGGAGGCAATTCTTCAAACCCAATATTTGATCATTTAGTTTGGTCTGATGAGTTTAATGGGGCTGGAGCTATAGATAATAACAAGTGGTTTCATCAAACAAAACTTCCTTCCGGAGGGAGTTGGTACAACGGAGAAATACAGCATTACACCAACAGAGAAATAAATTCTTTTGAACGTGATGGTGCATTGAATTTAGTAGCTAAAAAGGAGTCTTTTACAGATCAAGGTCATACAAAACAATATACCTCTGCAAGATTGAATTCTAAATTTGCATTTATGTATGGAAGAGTAGAGGTAAGGGCAAAGTTACCTCAAGGAATTGGAACATGGCCTGCAATTTGGATGTTAGGAAAGAATATTATAGAGCCTGGTGGATATTGGACAAATTCTCATGGAACTTTACCGTGGCCTGCTTGTGGTGAAATAGACATTATGGAACATTGGGGTACGAATCAAAATTATGTTCAAAGTGCTATGCACACCCCTTCTAGCTATGGTGGTACAGTGAATCATGGAGGTAGATCGATTTCAAACGTGTCTTCTGCATTTCATACATACGCACTAGAATGGTCTTCAGAAAAAATGGTTTTTAGTGTAGACGGAGTTGTTCATTACACATACAATCCTCCCGTAAAAAATACTGATACTTGGCCTTTTGATGCCGATCAGTATCTACTTTTAAATATTGCCATAGAACCAGGGGTGTCAAATACGTTTTCTCAAAGTACCATGGAAATTGATTATGTACGAGTGTATCAGGAATCTACGGCATCTTCTTTACGTTCACGTGCAAACGAAATAAAAATCTATCCGAATCTTATAAATGATAAATTTACAATAAAAATACCAAGTACATTTATTGGAGCAGAAGGAACAATGTATTCAATTAATGGTAGTAAAGTGAAAACTTTTTTTATGAATGAATTAAAGAAAGATTTAGATTGCAAAAATTTAACAAAGGGTATTTACTTTTTGAAGTTAGAAACTGATGCTAAAGTTGGAACCTTTAAACTGGTTAAAAACTAAAATCAATCTCTCTTTAAATTTTAGCTAAAATCGCTTCCATTTCTAGTTGTAATTCTTTCGCTTTTATTGCTGCTTTTTTTGCAAAGTCTTCATTCTTTGAAGCGTAAATAATACCTCTAGAAGAGTTAATTAACAAGCCAATATTTTCTGACAAACCATATTTACAGACATCTTGTAAATTTCCGCCTTGAGCACCAACACCTGGAACCAGTAAAAAAGAGGTGGGAACAATTTTTCTAATCTCTTTAAAATACGCTGCTTTTGTAGCGCCAACAACGTACATTAAATTCTCTGAATTTTTCCAGGATTTTGAGGTTTCTAAAACGTGTTTGTATACTTCTTTATCGGCTATTTTTTTGGTTTGAAAATCGAAAGCACCTTCATTAGAGGTGAGCGCTAGTAGAATTGTGTGTTTGTTTTTAAATGCTAAAAAGGGTTCTACAGAATCTTTTCCCATATAAGGAGCAACAGTGATAGAATCAAAAGCTAAATCCTCAAAAAAAGCTTTGGCATACATTGTAGAGGTGTTTCCAATATCTCCACGTTTGGCATCTGCAATTGTGAATATTTCGGGAAACGTATCATTGATATAACGAATCGTTTTTTCTAAAGATGTCCACCCTTTTATACCATATGCTTCGTAAAAAGCAGTATTTGGTTTGTAGGCAACACATAGGTGGTGAGTGGCATCAATAATTGCTTTGTTGAATTCAAAAATAGGGTCTTCTTCTTGTAGCAGATGCGATGGAATTTTATCTACATCTACATCCAATCCAATACATAAAAATGATTTTTTCTTTTGAATTTGGCGAATAAGTTCTTGTGTTCTCATTTTTTATCTAAATGTTGAGCAAAAGTACTTATTTTTGTTTTTTAAATAAAGCTTCAAGTTGAAAGTCTTTTTTTTATCTTGACAATTTAAAAATAAAAAATAACAGATGTTAAAAAAAATATCAATAGTATTTGTCTTAATTTTTATGAGTTGTAATTTTGAAGCTCCTGTAGAGTTTTCTGAAAAGGCACTCCATGAAAACCTCGAGAGTATAGAGGGTGTATCTTCTTCTTTTGAAGAAATAATTAATACGTACAAAGGGAAAAAAATTTTAGTTGATGTCTGGGCTTCTTGGTGTAGAGATTGTATAGAGGGAATTCCTAAAGTAAAAAAAATTCAAAAAGAGTTTCCTGAAGTCGTATTTTTATTTTTGTCTGTTGATGAAAAAGTAGACTCTTGGAAAAGAGCAGTAAAACGCTATGCCATATCAGGAGAACATTACAATATGTCTAAAGGAATGAAAAATGGTGATTTGGTAGAGTTTTTAGATTTGAGTTGGATTCCGAGGTATTTAGTCCTTGATGAAAAAGGAAAAATCTCACTTTTTAATGCGATAGATGCATCGGATCAAAAAATTAAAGAGGCATTCAATATCTAAATATAAATCGTTATCGTAACTATTTGTTTTTCTCGATGGATTTGTCAATCCATTTCTTAAATTTACACCAAAATTAATTACAAACAAACACCCGTATTTTTAGGTAATAAAATTAGAATTATGAGAGCAAAAATAGTCGCAGGAAACTGGAAAATGAATAATGATAAGAAGGAAAGCAAGCAACTTATCAAAGATTTAAAAAAGGCAATCAAAAAAGACAACTTAGAAAATACCCGTGTACTAGTTGCTCCTACTTTTGTAAACTTGTCTTCTTCAATAAAAGCAGCAAAAGACTCTAAGGTTGAGGTAATTGCCCAAAATATGCACCAAGCAAAAAATGGGGCTTATACAGGAGAGATTTCTGCTCATATGCTGAAAGCTATCGGAATTAAAACGGTTATTTTAGGACACTCTGAAAGAAGAACTTATTTTAATGAAACAGATGCATCTTTAGCGGCAAAAGTAGATGCAACTTTAGAAAATAATTTAGAAACTATTTTTTGTTTTGGAGAATTATTAGAAGACAGAAAATCTGAGAATCATTTTAGCGTAGTAGAAAGTCAATTAAAAAACGCATTATTTCATTTAGAAGCAGCTGCTTGGAAAAGTATTATTTTGGCGTATGAACCAGTTTGGGCGATTGGTACTGGTGAAACAGCAAGTGCAGAACAAGCTCAAGAAATGCATGCTTTTATAAGAAGTATCATAGAAAAAAAATACAACAAAGAAGTAGCTGATGCAGTTTCTATTTTATACGGAGGGAGTGTAAAGCCTGCAAATGCCAAAGAAATTTTTTCTAAACCCGATGTTGATGGTGGTTTAATTGGAGGAGCAGCTTTAAATGTAGCTGATTTTACAGGAATTATTAACGCTATTTAAGCATCGTATTTAAAGATATTTACAATAAATTTGCATCAAGGTTTTTAACTTTGATGCATTTTTTTTAGAATAAATTTATGGATAATATATATATAGAATATAATTTTACAGTTAATCCAAAAGAGCCAGCAACTGAAATTTTAATAGCAGAATTGGGAAGTGTTGGATTTGAGAGTTTCGTTGAAAATGAAAATGGAGTAACAGGTTATATTCAAAAAAAAGACTGGAATACTGCTATTCTTGAAGAGGTCTTTATTTTAAATTCTGATGAGTTCTCTATTAAATTCAAACAGAATGAAGTGGCACAAACAAATTGGAATGCAGAATGGGAAAAAAATTTTCAGCCGATACAGGTTGATGATATTGTTAGTATTCGCGCACCATTTCACGAAAATCCAAATTTAAAATATGACATTGTAATTGAACCAAAAATGAGTTTTGGCACCGGACATCATGAAACTACGCACATGATGGTACAGCATTTATTACAATTAGATTTAGAACATAAGAAAGTTTTAGATATGGGATGTGGAACCGGAATTTTAGCAATTTTTGCAGAAATGAAAGGAGCACAACCCATAGATGCAATAGACATAGATACTTGGTGTTATGAAAATTCTATAGAAAATGTAGCACGTAATAATTGCGAACATATTTCAGTGTTTAAGGGAAATTCAGCTCTTTTAACAAATAAAAAGTATGAGGTAATCATAGCCAATATCAATAGAAATATATTGCTATCGGATATGGAAGTATATGCAAATTGTATTCAAGAAAAAGGCGTTTTATTATTAAGCGGTTTTTATCAAGAAGACATTTCCATTATAGACGCTGAAGTTTCTAAATACAACTTAAAATTAGAGACTTTTATTGAGAGAAATAATTGGGTTGCATTGAAATACAATAAGTTGTAATTTTGCGATGATGAGTGGAAAAGAAAAAATTAAAGAAGAAGTTGATGTCTTGGAACAAAAAGCACATCAACATGAAATTGTATTGCACAACGATGAAGTAAACACGTTTGACTTTGTAATTGAGTCATTGATTCGTGTTTGTGAACACACCTTAGAACAAGCTGAGCAATGCACTATATTGGTTCACTACAAAGGAAAATGCACTGTTAAATCTGGAGAATACAAAGATTTAGAACCAAGGTGTTCTAAGTTGTTACAACTAGGTTTGTCGGCTGAATTGATTTAACTATGGAAACTATTTTTAAGTATTACGAATTCTCAGCTTTTTTTAAAGATCTATCAGATGCTTTTTCTGGAAACGAAATAAGTTATACCGAATTGAATGATACACATTTTCTGATTTTTGAAAAAAACAATACCTCTTACAACTTATATGTTTCTAAATATCTTCAAAAAAAGGATATTGGTGTTAAAAAACCAGAAATTTTAGAGAGTTTGGT
>JAQWOW010000176.1 GCA_029245665.1 Polaribacter sp.
ATGACATTTGTTGGTTTTCCATTTTCCAATCTTTAGAGCATTGTTTTCAGATTTTTTTGTTTCCATGTCTATGGCACCTGCTCCCGCTGCTTTGGTTTCACTTTCTTCAGCATCTAAATTAAAATAGTCGATTTTATCTAACCCTACACACGAATTGGACGCTCCTGTATCTAAAATAAATTTTCCTTTTACTCCATTAATTTTTGCTTTCAACTCTAAATGATTGGTGGCAATTTTGGTTAATTTTATTTTGATGTATTTGTGCTGCTTTAAAATTTCCCCTATCTGATTCATGAATTTCAAAAATACAATTTAAAAAATACTAACGTTCTAAAATTTCTTTCAATTTATCTTTATAAACAGGAAAATCTCTCAAATTATGATGTGTTCCTGTATTTATTTCAATATATTGATTTTGAATGGAGGTATTGCGCTTCAGTAAGTCTTTAGATTGCCTAAAAGAAGTTGTTTTGTCTTCGTTTCCATGAAATAATGTAATCGGAGCCTTTACTTTCGTGATGTCTTTGTCTGTTCTAAATGCATACTTCAATAAAAAAGTTGGTACAACTCTCGAATAGAACTGAACTGCTTGTTTTAAGTTGTAAAAAGGGGCTTCTAAAACCAATTCTTTCGGAGTATTCTGAGAGGCGATTCTTGTCGCAAAAGTTGCCCCAAGTGAATACCCATACACCACAATGTGTTCCTCTTTGTATTGCTTTTTTACATAGTCATAGACAGACAATCCATCCCTATACATTTCTTCTTCGTTAAAATTTCCGGTACTTTTTCCGTAGCTTCTGTAATCAAAAACCAATACATCATAATTGTATTCTAAAAGATACGCTACCCGATGCCCCCATTTTAATAAATTCCCGTAATTTCCATGGCAAAATAACACAACTCCTTTGGGTTGTATCTGCTTAAAATGAAGAGCATTAATTTGATTGTTTTTTGACGTTTTTATAAAAACTTCTTCAAATTTATTTTCGAATTTGTAGGGTTTATTTTTATGTAATTTTTTTCCATTGATGAAAATAAATTTTTCTTGAAAAAAATACAACCCTAGACCACTTAATAAAAGAAGACTAAAAAAAATAAGAAGATAAAAAATCAAATCCATGAGTCTAAAGTTGTGATACGAATCTACAAAATTTAAGGAACTAAAAAACCGACACAGCTTGTGTCGGTTTTATAATTATATACTATTGGAAGCTTATCCTCCAAAATCATCAAAACGAATATTTTCATCTGGAATTCCAAAATCTTCACCCATTTTCTGAACCGCATTATTCATTAATGGTGGTCCACAAAAATACAATTCTAGATCTTCTGGAGATTCGTGATGGTTTAAATAGTTTTCAATGACACTATTGTGTATAAATCCAACAAAACCATCACCTTCTGTATCGTTGATATCTTTTTTAACTTTCCAATTATCAGTCTCTAAAGGATCCGATAATGCAATGTAGAATTTGAAGTTTGGAAAATCTTTTTCCAATGCTCTAAAGTGCTCAATATAAAATAATTCTGCTTTAGAACGTCCTCCATACCAATAAGTTACTTTTCTACCAGTTTTTAGAGTTCTGAATAAGTGATATAAATGAGAACGCATTGGCGCCATTCCTGCTCCACCACCTACATATAGCATCTCTGCTTCAGATTCATTAATGAAGAATTCACCGTAAGGCCCCGAAATAACACATTTATCACCTTTCTTTAAATTGAAAATATAAGAAGAGGCAACTCCTGGATTTACATCCATCCATCCGCCTTTTGCTCTATCGAAAGGAGGTGTTGCAATTCGTACATTTAACATGATCTCTCTTCCCTCTGCTGGGTAGGAAGCCATTGAATAGGCTCTTTCCACAACTTCACTATTTTTCATTACCAGGGGTCTCAATTTAAACTTGTCCCACTCTGCTTTAAATTTATCTGGAGTATCGTGTTCTTCTGGGTGCGCAGTAATATCCATGTCTGCAAACTTAACTTCACAAGGAGGAATTTCAATTTGAATATATCCACCAGCTTTATAGCCCATATCTTCCGGAATTTCCACCACGAATTCCTTGATAAAAGAGGCTACGTTGTAATTTCTTACCACGGTTGCATCCCATTTTTTTATCCCAAATACTTCTTCTGGAATGGTGATATTCATGTCTTGTTTTACTTTTACCTGACATGCCAAACGAATTCCCGACTTTAACTCTTTTTTAGTAAAGTGAGGGGTTTCTGTTGGTAATGCTTCTCCTCCACCATCTATAACGTGACATTCGCATTGCACACACGAACCACCACCACCACAAGCTGAAGGTAAAAATATTTTTTGGTCACCCAAAGTGGTTAAAAGTGTGCTCCCAGAACCTACTTCAATTTTCTTTTCTCCGTTAATTGTAATGGTTACTGGACCCGATGGAGATAATTTTTGTTTTACAAATAATAATAAGGTGACTAATAACAATACAATAGCTAAAAAAGCTGCTACTGTTGCTAAGATAGTTCCTGTAGTACCTGCTGCTAATATCATATTACTGTTTGTTTGTATTTGTGTTATCGGCTATAATTTCTTTAGCGTCTTCTTTTTCTACTTTTTTATTTTCAATCGTAGCTTCCACTTTTGGAGTTTCTTTTTGCTCTTCGTCTCCTCCTGTTAGCATCCCACCAAAACTCATAAAACCAATGGCCATCAAACCGGTAATGATAAAAGTAATTCCTAAGCCTCTTAAGGCAGGTGGTACACTTGAATATCTAATTTTCTCACGAATGGCTGCAATGGCTAAAATGGCTAAAAACCATCCAATCCCAGACCCAATACCATAAGTAAGTGCCAATCCTAAAGAAGGAATTTCACGAGATTGCATGAATAAGCTTCCTCCTAAAATGGCACAGTTTACTGCAATTAAGGGTAAGAAAATACCCAATGAATTGTATAGTGAAGGTGAAAATTTTTCAACAATAATTTCTACCAATTGTACCATGGTGGCAATCGTTGCAATGAACATGATAAAAGATAAGAAACTTAAATCGTATGCAGCATATTCTTCACCCAACCAGCTCAATGCACCTTCTTGTAAAATATATTGATCTAGCAACCAGTTTAGCGGGACCGTAACTGCTAGTACAAAAATTACAGCAGCTCCTAAACCAACGGCAGTAGCTACTTTTTTAGAAACAGCTAGGTATGAACACATCCCCAAAAAGGTGGCAAATACCATGTTGTCTATAAATATCGATTTGAAAAATAAT
>JAQWOW010000199.1 GCA_029245665.1 Polaribacter sp.
AAGCGTGTAGGCATTTTTTTGACCAGCAACATCTGGAAAAACAGAAGCTTTAAACTCATAGGTTTCTCCTGCGGTTAAAGAATAAATTCTTTCAATATAAGCAAAACCACTAGTTCCTCCTTTTTCCATTCTTACATACCAGTTTGAGTCTTCTGCTCCACCTGATGCAACATTTTTAGCAGGAAAGGTAAAATCTGTACCAAAAACTAACCATGAAGTGTCAGTTGTTTTAATTTCAGAGTCTGCTGGGTAACCAGTTTCAAAATCGTCTGAATAAATCGTTTGTTGTGCATTGGTTGTTGAAACAATCACAGTTGTGATCAGTAGTAAAATAAAGTATTTTTTTTTCATAATAGTTGTGTTTTAGTAATCTTTAAAAATAGGAGATATTTATTTTTTATGATTGCAGTAATTATCTTTAATGAGTCAAATATTAACAAGTATGATTTTTATTCTTACATACGAATCTGAATATTATGTCTAACATATAAAATGGTTAGTAGAAAAAGTAAAAGAATTACGGGCAATTAAACATGAATTTATAAGTGTTTAAACTTCGGTGTCATTTGGGTATTTAAATTTAAAATCTTAGGTATAAGACGATTTTTGAGTATTAGTAAGTTAAAACATTCCAATAATCAATAGAAAAAATTGATTCATCTTTTCAAGATTATTGGAATAAGTTTTATTTACTAACGTTTAAATTAAAAGCCAAAACCAGTACCAGGATCAGTAGGACTTTGCGCCTGTGCTTTTTGAGGGTTTAATATCAAATAGGTTCCCAATGCTGTTAAGGCGGTATATTTACCGTAGGCCCCTATTTTTTTAATAGCATCTTTACGAGTCATGCTATCAGATGTATTTTCTACTTGGTTTTTCATTATTTTTACTTTTATAAATTCTCGGTAATTATTCTAAGATTATTTTTTTGTTTACGATTCTTGTTTCAGTTTCTAACTGAACGATGTAAACACCACTGTTAAAGTTTGGCAATGGAATAGTATTTACTCCATTTCCTTTAAAGGAAGTATGTAGTATTTGTTTTCCTAGTATATTATATAAACTAACTTTTGTTATTCCGTCTTTAACACCAATAATGTGAAGATCTTTACTAGAAGTATAAATGCTTATGTTGTTGTTTATTGCAACCTTATCTGTATTTAAAACACTAGAAGTAGTATGTAGGTAAAAACGACCTATCCCATCTAGATCTTCAGTTAAAGTAATTTTGTAATTACTGTTCGCTTCGTCTAAACGTGTAAATGTGTTGGTTTGTTTGTCCTCTAAAAAGACGTTAACATCTTCAGGTAAATTTAATGCTTCTGCAGAAATAATAATTTCTTTATTTGCAGCAGCTTTAACGCCAACAGGAATTACCATACTTTCATACGCTGAACTTGGAAGTGACTGAACTTGGTATTTTTTTCCAACATTGTCAGTTAGTAAATGGGTATAAATTGAGAACTCATTTGTAATTCCTCCAAATACTTCTCCTTCATAACCAACATCAAAACCAGTTGTTGCAGTGTTTAAATAATAAAGTTTGGCATATTGTATAGCACCATTCACTGAAAGCTGTATTGTAACTTCTGTTTTTGATGTTTTTTGAAAGGTATCTGAAGTATGGCTTTGATTTGTTTCGGCAAAATTAACTGAACCACCAGCGGCATTTGCTTTTACAAAAAATCCTTGCCCTGGAGCTAATATAAAATCTTCGTCTAACGTTTTAACAACATAAGAACCGTTGTTGCCTAATGTTTGGTCATACACCCAAATTGTTTGGGTTTCAGAAAGAGCAGCATTTGCTAGGAATGTTGCACTATTTATATAGGATGTGTATGGGTTTCCTAATAGATTATAACGATTGCCC
>JAQWOW010000206.1 GCA_029245665.1 Polaribacter sp.
TATTTCATTAAAAAAACCATCTAAAAAACTTTGAATAAAAACTCTAATTAAGCTGTATATTTGCAATTATTAAAAAAAAGTATATGCGCACAAAAACCATTAAAAAAAATAAAATTAATGTAGTTACCTTAGGTTGTTCAAAGAATATTTATGATTCTGAAGTCTTAATGGGACAGTTAAAAGCCAATGGTAAAAAAGTAGTTCATGAAGATGAAAATGACGATGGAAATATTGTGGTTATTAATACTTGTGGGTTTATTGGTAAAGCTAAAGAAGAATCAATTGATACAATTCTTCATTATGCGCAAAGGAAAGAAGCTGGTGAAATTGATAAAGTTTTTGTTTCAGGATGTTTAAGTGAACGTTATAAACCAGATTTAGAGAAAGAAATTCCCAATGTAGATCAATATTTTGGGACACATGATTTGCCTAATTTATTAAAAGTTTTAGAAGCAGATTATAGACATGAATTGATAGGAGAGCGTTTAACAACAACTC
This sequence comes from Polaribacter sp., assembly GCA_029245665.1. Lineage (GTDB taxonomy): Bacteria > Bacteroidota > Bacteroidia > Flavobacteriales > Flavobacteriaceae > Polaribacter. The sequence goes on from JAQWOW010000206.1 coordinate 499, forward strand.
CAAAACATTATGCCTATTTAAAAATTGCAGAAGGGTGTGATAGACCCTGTTCTTTTTGTGCCATTCCTCTAATGCGTGGTAAACACGTTTCTACACCTATTGAAGATGTTGTTGTTGAAGCTACTAAATTAGCCGCAAAAGGAATAAAAGAAGTAATGCTAATCGCTCAAGATTTAACGTATTATGGCTTAGATATTTATAAAAAAAGAGCTCTAGCTCAATTATTAGAAGCGTTGGTAAAAGTAGAGGGTATTGAATGGATTCGGTTGCATTATGCATTCCCAACGGGTTTTCCTATGGATGTTTTAGAAGTAATGAAACGGGAACCTAAAGTTTGTAATTATTTAGACATTCCTTTACAGCATATAAATACCGAGTTGTTAAAGTCTATGAAACGAGGAACAACACACGAAAAAACGACTGCGTTAATTCATAAATTTAGAGAGTCAGTTCCAGAAATGGCCATTAGAACAACATTAATTGTAGGGTATCCGGGAGAAACAGAAGAAATGTTTCAAGAATTAAAAGACTGGGTAGAAGAAATGCGTTTCGAACGCTTAGGTGCTTTTGAATATTCTCACGAAGAAAATACGGGTGCCTATGTTTTAGATGATAATGTTCCGGCAGAGGTAAAGTTTAAACGTGTAAATGAAATCATGGAAGTTCAGTCTCAAATTTCTTGGGAATTGAATCAACAAAAAATAGGAAAAACCTTTCGTTGTTTATTTGACAGAAAAGATGGAGAGTATTTTTATGGTAGAACAGAGTATGATTCACCTGATGTAGACAATGATGTTTTAGTTGATGCAAAAAAACATTATATTAAAATAGGAGAATTTATTGATATTAAAATGCACGAGGCAGGTGATTATGATTTATATGGGACACCTGTAACATCATAAATAAAAAAATATTTTGAAGTGCTCCCAAAAAGTCAGATACTCTTTGGGAGCATTTTGAAGTTTAAGAATTGATTTTTTAGTCCAATTTATCTGAATTCAACAAGAAAACAGCATTGGCTACAAAGAGTTTTCCATTTTCCCAAAAAGATCTAAACAGTGGGTTGTCTACCATGTAAATGATACTCCCATTTCCTAACTTTTCTTCACCAAATAATAAGGATTTAGGTACTTTTTTAACCGCAGTGCTTCCAGCGAAACCAGAAACGGTTTTAGTAGTTTCGTCAAAATAAGCAACATTGTTTCCCTTCTTTAAGTATTCGAATGAAGTGCTACCTAATTTTAGTGAAAAATACGTTTTTCCATATCCAAAAGCCAAAGGGTGAGTAGGGTCTAGCAAACTTTTAAAAATACTACCTGTAATTAATTTAGTAACATTTTTTCTTTCTCTATCTGCATAAGGAGTTAAATCTACACTGATTTTTTCTTCATTAGTTTTTTTCTCTTTAAGAGAGAATTCTTTTTTATTGGCAAAAGGCATTAAGGCATTTCCAATTGCGATTAAAGTTCCACCAGACTGAACCCATTGCTTTAATTTCTCTAAATTTTCTTTGGTAAGAACCTTTTTATAATTCCCATCGGGGATTATAATTACATCATAATTAGTATACTTTATATTTTCAAAATCACTAGCATCTATATTGGTTATTGGGTAGTGTAATTGTGTTTCAAAGAAATGCCAAATTTCACCAAAGCTTAAAGAAGAGGTCTCTTTTCCAGATAATACTGCAATATTTTGTTTGTTGATAGGTTTTACAGAATAGGAGCCAAAATCTACACCAGCACTAACAAAACCACTTTTTACAGAAAATAATTTTCTTTGATGTTTGTTGGCAATTGCTACTAATTTATCATCAAAAGAATCATTTTTGTTATCATTTCTTAAAATAATTAATGTTCCTCTTTGATAAGATTTTCCTGCAATAGAAAATGGTTTTTCAGAAAAACGAGGTGTAATATTTGCTTTTAACAGCGCGCCTAAAAAAGTAGCATCTGCTACACTATTCCATTTAGAAATATAAGCATAAGAAGATTTATCTGTACTATTTTCTATGGTAATTGATTTGACATTTAGAACAGCGTTTACTTTATTTCTAGAGGCAATGGCTTTAAAACCATGAGCATATGGTAATGACCAAGCAGTAATGTCATAGGTTAAAGAATCTTCTAATTTAGTAACAGGTTCAAAAAGAGCTTTTACCATTTTTCCTTTTGGTTGATCCGTGTGAACTACTATATCTGAGAGAGATACACTCATTTTTTCTTCTTTTAGGCTAGAATAGTCATATCCTTTTACTGAGCCTGACTCTGTGTGTTCATAGGCGATTTGATGGGTGTCTAACAATGCTTTTAACCTCCTTGTTTTGTCTTTATTATTGTTTTTTAGGACATAACTTTTGTAGGTAGCATTGGTGTTTGTAAAGAATTTCTTGAATTCAGTGTTTAATTTTACAGCATTGCTAGAGGATATTTCTACGGTAGACAAACCGGTAGTCATATGATGGATGGCTCTGTTTTTTAGAGTCAATACCTCTCCTTCATCCGTTTTTACTCCCAATCCTGCTCGACCGTGTCCTGCCTGTTCATAAGTCATTCCAATGGCACCCATATAGGTTGGGTAAGTATCTCCATAACTTGGATATAATAAATCAAAACTTTCTTTGGTAAAATACAACCATCCTTCTCTATCAAAATACGTAGCATGATTTTTGCCAATCTGAGTTTGAAAATTACGTTGCCAGTCAGATATAATTTCATGAAAAGGAGCCGCTGCTGGAGCAAAATAGTAGGGGTCGTTTATTCCTTGTTCATGGAAATCTACATGAATATGTGGCATCCATTTATTGTATATTTTTATTCTTTGTGCAGTTTCTGATTGAGTTGCCCATGCCCAATCTCTATTTAAATCGAACAAATAATGATTTGGTCTTCCACCTGGCCAAGGCTCAGAATGTTCTTTTCCTTCTTGATTTATATTAAAAGGGGTACTTTTTACTTGTTGGTACCAGTTTACATACCGATCTCTACCATCTGGATTTAAGCAGGGGTCTATAATAACTACTGTATTTTTTAACCATCTTTGTTTGGTGGTAACCAACTCGTATATTGTTAGCATAGCAGCTTCTGTACTTGAAGCTTCATTTCCATGAACATTATAACTCAACCAAACGATTGAAATTTTATTAATAGAATCTCCTGCAATAATACCTGTTTGAGAAAGATTCGATTTTCTAATATTTTCTAAATTTAGAATATTTTCTTTTGAAGAAATATAACTCACATACAAAGGTCTGTGTTCATAGGTTTCTCCATACTTTTCTAATTCAACATTTGAGCTATTTTTAGAAACATATTTAAAATAGTCTATTACTTTATGATGCCTTGTAAAACGAGATCCAATTTCATATCCTAAAAATTGAGAAGGGGTTTGTAAAGTTTGAGAAATGATGCTACCAAATGATAAGAAAGCAATGATGAAAAGGAATTTTATTTTCATAAAGATTTAATTTGAAGTTCAAAAGTAAGAAATATTTCAGTTCTCTTTTATGGGATTGAATTTTATCATGTTAAAACTATGTTAGAGTAGAACATCTTTTAACAACTTCATTTCAAAATTTACTATTTTTGAAATAGTTCTACGAGCAAAATTAAATGTCAAATTTAAAGTACCTCAAAAGGTAAAAAAAACAATTAATTACACGTTTGTAAATCCATATAGAGTAGAAAGACCTTATATTTACACATTGTTTTAAAGAACAAAGCAAGAAAGAACGCAGTAAGAAAGAATGAAAGTAGCACATATTCCTTTTCAAGAAACCGGATTTTTCTCTAAAACAATTGTAGATTATTTAGAGAAAAAAAAATCGATACTGCCTTTTTACAACAATTTCCCTGACATTCCTGGTTTTTACAGTCAGATAGAAGAGAAGCAAGCTACATTTCGATTACAAACAAGATTGGTTTTGTCAGCTGCATTAAAAAGTCAATACCAACATTTTAAAGTTTCTGAAAAAACACAAGATAATATCGAAATTTTAAAGAAACAAAATTCATTTACAGTGACTACTGGTCATCAATTAAACTTGTTTACTGGTCCTTTGTATTTCTTGTATAAAATTATTTCTACGATTAATTTATGTGAGGAACTATCTCTTAAATTTCCAGAACAGAATTTTATTCCTATTTACTGGATGGCATCAGAAGATCACGATTTTGAGGAAATTAATTTTTTCAATTTTGATGGAAAAAAAGTAGCTTGGAATCGAAAAGATGGGGGAGCTGTTGGACGTTTTTCAACGAATGGATTGGAAAATGTTTTTAAAGTATTTGCCAAACATTTAGGGCATTCTAAAAATGCAGAATTTATAAAAAAACTATTTTCTGAAGCATATTTGAAACATCAAAATTTAGCAGATGCAACTCGATATATTGCAAATGAATTGTTTAGTGATTCTGGTTTGGTGATTATAGATGGAGATGATGTGAAACTAAAACAATTATTGACACCAATTTTAAAAGACGAATTAGAGAACCAGACTTCATTTAAAGCGGTTTCAAAAACAATTAAAAATTTAAAGAAAGACTATAAAATACAGGTAAACCCCAGAGAATTGAATTTATTCTATTTAGGAGATCATTTTAGAGAACGTATTATTTTAGAAAATGGGATTTATAAAGTCAATAATTCAGAAATCTCTTTTTCAAAATCAGAAATTTTAAAAGCAGTTGACGAAAATCCTGAAGCATTCTCTCCAAATGTAATTATGAGACCCTTATACCAAGAAGTCGTTTTACCTAATATTTGTTATGTAGGAGGAGGAGGAGAGATTGCCTATTGGTTGGAGTTGAAAGATTATTTTAAGAAAGTAGCGATTCCTTTTCCTGTTTTATTACTTAGAAATTCTGTGCAACTTCTTTCAGAAAAACAACAAAAGAAGCTTAATAATTTAACTATTTCACATCAAGAATTATTTTTAAATCAGCATGATTTACTCGCAAAAAAAATAATTGAAAATACTGATATTGAAATCGATTTTGATAAAAAAATTAATTTTTTAAAGAAACAATTTTCAGAATTAAAAGAAGTTGCTAAAAAAACAGATGTTTCTTTTTTAGGAGCTGTAAATGCTCAAGAAATAAAACAAATAAAAGGCTTAGAAAACCTGCAAAAACGTATGCTAAGAGCCGAAAAGAGGAAACAAAAGGCCTTGGTGAAACGCATCACAGAACTTCAAAATGAATTGCTGCCAAATCAGAGTTTAGAAGAACGTCAGTTGAACTTTTCTAACTATTATTTGACGTACGGTCCGTTGTTTATAAGAGCGTTAAAAGGTGCTTTAAAACCTTTACAATTAGAGTTTACAATAGTAGAATTATAATGAAAGAAAAAGGCTTGCACCCAAAAAATAAATTTAATAGAGGGTATAATTTTGATGAATTAATTAAAGACAATCCTGCTTTAAAAGAGTATGTTTCCAATAATGTATATGGAAATATAAGTATTGATTTTTCAAATCCTATGGCTGTAAAAGAGCTCAACAGGGGATTGCTTTTTTCTTTCGATAAGATTTCAGTTTGGGATTTCCCGAATCAAAATTTATGTCCACCCATTCCAGGACGTTTAGATTATATTCATCATTTAGCAGACGTAATCTCTTTAGAAGAAAATACTACTATTCTAGACATTGGTACCGGTGCAACTTGTATTTATCCATTATTGGGAGTTGCAGCATATAATTGGAATTTTGTTGCAACAGACATAGATTTAGATTCTTTAGATACTGCTCAAGATATTATAGATGATAATCATTTAGAGAGTTCTATTAAATTGCGCCAACAATTTGATGAAAACCAAATTTTAAAGGGTATAATAGAAGAGGAGGATTCTTTTTCTGCAGTGATGTGCAATCCGCCATTTTATAAATCAGCAGAAGAGGCAAGAGGAGCAAATAGAAGAAAAAACAGAAATTTAGGTAATAATAGTGTGCGAAATTTTGCTGGTAATAATAACGAATTGTGGTATGTTGGAGGTGAAAAAGCTTTTTTACATAACTATCTGTATGAAAGTTCACTCTTTAAAAATAAAAGTACCTGGTTTACAAGTCTGGTTTCCAAAAAAGAAAATGTTGAAAGTATGGAGAAGTCTTCAAAGAAATTGGGAGCATCTGTATTTAAAGTAATTCCGATGCATCAAGGAAATAAAGTAACCAGAATTGTTTGTTGGAAATTTTAATTAAAAACAAGATCGTTTATGTTATACTTTTTACAGATAAAATGTAAAATTGTATACACCAGCATGTGAACAAAAATCAAACAGATTAAGGCATATAAAGGAACTCCAAAAATTTGATAAGGCCAGTAATAGGTCCAAACGCCTAAATAAATTGTAATAATCTCCCCGAAAGCTGGAAGAATTGATGCTAATAGTAGTGCTAAAATAATTTTATTTCTTTGCGATTGATTGGTCAAAAGGGGAAATAAGTTTCTTTCTAATTTATACAAATAGTAGAAAGCCAACATCCAAGCAAAAGGAAGCCAAAGTGGCAATGCTTTGTTTATTTCATGATATTTCCAATACACATTGGCAACTCCCCAGTTTTCACCAACGATACCACCAAAACAAGTGAGTAGCATTCCTATTAACAACAACCAATTTTTTGTTGTTTTGGATTTTATAATTTCTTTATAAATAATATGTATTGTTTTAAGAAGTAAAACTACAGCAATTAGGGCATCATATTTTTTTAAGACACCAATAAAAACACCTGCGATGGTAAGTTTTAAAAGTGATTTTATAATTTCTTTAAAAAATTCTTTTTTATTTGTAATCATCTTGCTTAAGATCAATGCTAAAAATAGTTTTTTTTTTTAGATAAAAACCCGAAGAGATCAACTTCGGGTTTGTTTTATTTTTTATAAGTCAGGCCTATACATTTGCATGCATAAAATTAAATGTTATAAATGAATTACTTCATCATAGGCATCTGCTACTGCTTCCATAACTGCTTCACTCATTGTTGGGTGTGGGTGAATTGTTTTTAAAACTTCATGGCCTGTAGTTTCTAGTTTTCGTCCTAAAACTGCCTCGGCAATCATATCTGTAACACCAGCACCAATCATATGACACCCTAACCATTCGCCATATTTTGCATCAAAGATAACTTTTACAAAGCCCTCTGTTGTTCCAGCTGCTGTAGCTTTTCCTGAGGCTGAAAAAGGAAATTTTCCAACTTTTATTTCGTAACCAGCTTCTTTTGCTTTTGCTTCGGTCATACCAACAGAGGCTATTTCAGGGGTTGCATAGGTACAACCAGGAACGTTGCCATAATCTATTGGTTCGGTGTGCAAACCAGCTAATTTTTCTACACAGGTAATTCCTTCTGCAGAGGCAACATGAGCCAATGCTTGTCCGGGAACCACATCTCCAATTGCATAATATCCTGGAATATTTGTTTGATAAAAATCGTTTACCAAAATTTTATCTCTATCTACAATAATACCAACATCTTCTAAACCAATATTTTCAATATTAGATTTAATTCCAACTGCGGATAATAAAATATCAGCTTGTAAAGTTTCTTCTCCTTTCTTTGTTTTTACAGTTGCAACAACGCCATCACCAGAAGTATCTACAGATTCTACAGATGAATTTGTCATTACTTTTATTCCTGCTTTTTTAATAGAGCGTTCAAATTGTTTCGAAATATCAGTATCTTCAACAGGAACTATGTTTGGCATGTATTCAACAAGGGTTACTTTTGTACCCATGGTATTGTAGAAATGAGCAAATTCAACTCCAATAGCACCAGAACCCACAACAATCATTGATTTTGGTTGGCTAGGAAGTGTCATCGCTTTTCGATATCCAATCACTTTTACACCGTCTTGCGGTAAGTTCGGTAATTCTCTAGAACGTGCCCCAGTTGCGATAATAATTGAATCGGCACTGTATTCCGTTACGGTTCCTTTTTCAGAGGTGACCTCCACTTTTTTACCTGTTTTTATTTTTCCAAAACCGTCAATGATATCGATTTTGTTTTTTTTCATTAAAAAGGCAACTCCTTTACTCATTCCTTCTGCGACTCCACGACTTCTTTTAATAACAGCGTCAAAGTCCTTGTCTATTGCCTCTGCTTTTAAACCATATTGATCTACATGTTTTAAATAATCATATACCTGAGCAGATTTTAACAAAGCTTTTGTTGGGATACAGCCCCAATTTAAACAGATTCCTCCCAAAGATTCTTTTTCTACAATGGCAACTTTAAATCCTAATTGAGAAGCTCTAATTCCTGTTACATATCCTCCAGGTCCACTTCCTATGATAATGATATCGTATTTCATAATTGTATTTTATCTAATATTGGTGTTCTTTGTTGTGCAAATTTAATCAATAATCATAAATTTACCTCAAAACTTGTTTTCTATTTACATTCTCTCAGGAACTTGAATTCCCAATAATGAAAATGCTTGTTTGATTGTATCCGCTACCTTTTTAGACAGCTGAACTCTAAATATTTTCTTTTCTAGATTTTCTTCTCCTAAAATAGATACATTCTGATAAAAAGAGTTAAACTCTTTCACTAAATCATAGGTGTAATTTGCAATAATTGCTGGAGAATAATTGGTGGCCGCTTGTTGTATAGTTTCAGGAAATAAGGCCAATTGTTTTAACAGTTCTTTTTCTTTTTCGTGTAATTTAATAGAAACAGGGTTTGAGTATTCGAAATTTGCCTTTCTAATAATCGATTGAATTCTGGCATATGTATACTGAATAAAAGGCCCAGTGTTACCTTGAAAATCTACTGAAGATTTTGGATCGAATAAAATTCTTTTTTTAGGGTCTACTTTTAAAATAAAATATTTTAAAGCACCTAGACCAATTATTTTGTATAAATCCTCTTTTTCTTCAGCTGAATATCCTTCTAATTTTCCTAATTCCTCAGAAATTTCTCTTGCAGTAGTAGTCATTTCAAGCATTAAGTCATCTGCATCTACAACAGTTCCCTCTCTCGATTTCATTTTTCCAGAGGGAAGATCTACCATCCCGTAGCTTAAGTGAAACAAGCTTTCTGCCCATGAATATCCTAGTTTTTTTAAGATTAAAAACAATACTTTAAAGTGGTAGTCTTGTTCATTACCAACGGTATACACCATTCCTCCTACATCTGGTATATCTTTAGACCGTTGAATAGCTGTACCAATATCTTGAGTCATATATACTGCTGTTCCATCTGAACGAAGTACTAATTTTTCATCCAATCCATCTTCGGTTAAATCACACCACACAGACCCATCCTCTTTTTCATAGAAAACACCAGATTTTAAACCCTTATCGATACTATCTTTTCCTAATAAATAGGTATTGCTTTCATAATAAAGCGTGTCAAAATCGACCCCCAGATTTTTATATGTAACTTCAAATCCACGATATACCCATGAATTCATTTCTTTCCAAAGTGAAACAACTTGCTCATCTCCAGCTTCCCATTTCAGCAACATTTCTTTTGCTTCAAGAATAAGTGGTGCTTGTTTTTTTGCTTCTTCTTCGGTATTTCCTTCAGTAATTAGCTGTGCAATTTCTTTCTTGTATTCTTGATCAAATTTAACGTAATAATTACCAACTAATTTGTCTCCTTTTAAGCCTGTAGATTCTGGAGTTTCTTTTTGTCCGTCTTTTCCAATGGGAGCGAATTTCTTCCATGCCAACATTGATTTGCAAATGTGAATACCACGATCATTGATAATTTGAGTTTTGTAAACTTTTTTTCCAGATGCCTTTATGATTTCTGAAACAGAAAACCCTAGTAAGTTATTGCGAACATGGCCTAGATGTAATGGCTTATTTGTGTTTGGCGAAGAATATTCAACCAAAATAGCTTTTTCGTCTTTGGTTTTAGAACTATATCCAAAGGTTGAATCTGTATATATAGAATTGAAGAAATTAAGATAGAAAGTGTCTTTGATCACAAGATTAAGAAAACCTTTGACAACATTATAGCTAGAGATTTCTGAAACGTTTTCAACAACATAGTTTCCTAAATCTTCCCCTATCTCAACCGGATTCCCTTTTTTATAACGCAACATCGGAAAAACTACGATTGTAATATCTCCCTCAAATTCTTTACGAGTAGCTTGGAATTCTACTGTTGGAATTTCTGTATTGTAGATTGCTAAAAAACCTTCTTTTACTTTGGTCTCTATGATGTTTTGAATATTCATGGAATGTTGAAAATTGAATTGCGAAATTAAACAATTTTATTTGTTTTTTTGAATGATTTTTGGTCAAGAATAATTGTATTTTTACATAGTATTTCGACTTTCAAAATGCCAAACATTTTTTGAGAAGATTTCTCAGTTTCGTTCAACATTGTTAAAGTTAATATTTTATTTTGATTGAATGTAACGAATGCAGTTAATAGAAACCTATTTTACATGGAAAAACATTTAGAACAACTCCCAAAATTAGCAGAGGAAGCAAAAAAAGAAAACAAAAAATATTTTGTAAATTTAAGAAAGAGAACTCCTAAAGAGTTAGATTATGTAATGCAAGATTTACACGATAAAGAGTTTGCTAAAACAGACTGTTTAACTTGTGGTAACTGTTGTAAAACAACATCTCCAATTTTTATAAATAAAGATATTGAGCGAATTTCTAAATATTTGAAAATGAAAGTTGTTGATTTTAAAAATCAATACTTAGAGAGAGATCAAGATGATTTTATGGTTTTAAAAACTGCGCCCTGTTCTTTTTTTGATGAAACTGATAATACTTGTTTTATCTATAAAGTTCGTCCCAAAGCATGTGCAGAGTACCCTCATACAAATAGAAAAAAGTTCATACAAATTACAGATTTAACCATTTTAAACACAGGGGTTTGTCCGGCAACTTACAATATAGTTGAAGCTCTAAAAAAGCATTATCCTTTTGAACCAAACAAGAAAATAAAAAGAAGATAAGAAGTTAATTTTTAAAGATTTTAATTAAATATAGAAACTTCCACTATAATTTGGCACAATCCTTGCTTCACTATAGATGAAGGCAAACTAGTGAATTGTTTTCTGTATTTGAATTAATTGATAAAAAAAAACCATCTCGTTTGAGGTGGTTTTTTTAGTGTTTGTAAATATGTGTAAAATAAAAAGGTTAAAAAATTTAAGGAGTACATAAAAAAATGAACTTTTATTTTAAAAAAATAGTTCTATTCATTGTCTCTTTAAATAGCACTTATAATATCATATTTTGTAATTATATGATGATTTCCATTTTCTAACTCAACGAGTACTGCATCATTTTCTTTGGTTATCAATGAAGAGATGTCTTCTAATTTTGTAGACATTTTTATGACAGGATACGGTTCTCCCATAATTTCTTTAATTGGTTTATTAGCAATATTTTTATCGTTAATAAAGTGGTGTAATAAAAGAGATTCATCAATAGAGCCTACAAATCCATTTAAATTTTTAACAGGTATTTGCGATATTTTAAAGGTTTTCATTCTTTCGATAGCATGAGAAATTAACTCTTCTGTTTGCGCAGCAATCAATGGTTTTCGAGAATGATTTTTTATTATATCAGCAGCTGTTTGAAGTTCTTCTTCTATAAAACCTCGTTCTCGCATCCAATTATCATTAAACATTTTACCAACATATCTACTTCCATGATCATGAAATAAAACGACTACAACATCTTCTTTTGTAAAATGCTCTTTCAATTGCAATAATCCTTTTACGGCAGCTCCAGCAGAGTTTCCTAAAAACATTCCTTCCTCTTTTGCCAAACGTTGCGTATAAATTGCAGCATCTTTATCTGTAACCTTTGTAAAACCGTCAATTATCCCAAAATTCACATTCTTAGGTAAAATATCTTCACCAATTCCCTCCGTAATGTAGGGATAGATCTCATTCTCGTCAAAAATACCAGTTTCATGATATTTTTTAAAAACAGATCCATAGGTGTCTATTCCCCAAATTTTTACAGTAGTTCCCGCTTCTTGAGCTTTCATTTTTAAGTAACTTCCAACCCCAGAAATTGTTCCACCAGTTCCTACACCGACTACAAAATGAGTTACTTTTCCTTTAGTCTGTTCCCATATTTCTGGACCTGTACTTAAAAAATGTGCCCTACAATTACTTGGATTATCATATTGGTTTACATACCAAGAATTTGGTGTTTCTTCTCCCAAACGTTTGGAAACAGAATAATAAGAACGTACATCATCTGGCTCAACATTTGTTGGACAAACAACAACTTCTGCCCCAACAGCTCTTAAAATATCTATCTTTTCTTTTGATTGTTTGTCTGCCATAACAAAAATACATTTGTAACCTTTAATAATTGCAGCTAAAGCCAATCCCATTCCTGTGTTCCCAGAAGTTCCCTCTATAATAGTTCCTCCAGGTTTCAATCGGCCGTCCATTTCTGCATCTTCTATCATTTGTAATGCCATTCTATCTTTTACCGAGTTTCCTGGGTTAAATGTTTCGTATTTTGAAAGGACCAAACAAGGCAATTCTTTTGTTAAAACATTTAATTTTACCAAAGGAGTGTTTCCAATAGTTTCTAATATATTTTCTGCGTAGTTCATCTCTTTAATTTCTTTTACAAAGATAAAT
>JAQWOW010000208.1 GCA_029245665.1 Polaribacter sp.
TGCAAGAGAAGCTGGTTTAAAATTTTAAGAAATTATGCAAGGATATAAAAACGTAGAAAGAGTAAAGCCAAGCGGATTAGAGCTTGTAGATAGATTAGTAGGCGTTCAGCGTGTTACCAAGGTAACTAAAGGTGGTAGAGCTTTTGGTTTCTCTGCAATCGTAGTTGTTGGAGATGGGAATGGTGTTGTAGGTCATGGTTTAGGAAAATCTAAAGATGTAGCTTCAGCTATTGCAAAAGCAATCGAAGATGCAAAGAAAAACTTGGTTAGAATTCCTATCTTAAATGCAACTTTACCTCACGAACAAAAAGGTAAATTTGGAGGAGCAAAAGTATTTATCAAGCCTGCATCTAATGGTACAGGGGTGATAGCTGGTGGTGCTGTGAGAGCAGTATTAGAAGCGGTTGGTATTCATGATGTTTTATCAAAATCTCAAGGATCATCAAATCCTCACAATGTAGTGAAAGCTACTTTTGATGCATTATTACAATTGCGAAGTGCAGCATCAATTGCTAAGCAAAGAGGAATTTCTCTAGAGAAAGTATTTAACGGATAAATCTAAGAACGATGGCAAGAATTAAAGTTACACAAGTAAAAAGTCAAATCGGGCGTCTTCAGAATCAAAAAAGAACTTTAGAAGCATTAGGTTTACGTAGAATGAACCAAACAGTTGAACACGAGGCAACTCCTTCAATCATTGGTATGGTAAATACAGTTAAACACTTAGTTTCTTTCGAAGAAATTAAATAAGATATTTATAAAAAATGAGTTTACACAATTTAACACCCGCAGAAGGTTCCATTAAAAAAGGTAAAAGAATTGCAAGAGGTGAAGGATCTGGAAAAGGTGGAACCGCTACTAGAGGTCACAACGGACAGAAATCACGTTCAGGTTATTCTAAAAAAATCGGTTTTGAAGGAGGTCAAATGCCTCTTCAAAGACGTGTGCCAAAATTTGGTTTCACAAACATAAACCGTAAAGATTATCAAGGTATCAATTTAGACAAGTTACAATCTTTAGTTGATAGTGGAAAATTAACAGATACAGTTACTTTAGAAATCTTAGTTTCCAATGGATTGGCAGGCAAAAATGACCTTGTTAAAATATTAGGTAATGGAGAGTTAAAAGCAAAATTAAATATAACTGTACATAAATTTACAGCATCAGCAAAAGCAGCAATTGAAGCTGCTGGTGGAGAAGCTGTTACTTTATAACATCCCGTAAATGATGAAATTTATTAATAGATTAAAAGACATTTTCAGTATTGAAGAATTGAAAAATAAAATTCTTCTAACGATCGGTTTAATTGCTGTATATCGTTTTATGGCTGCTGTTCCACTACCTGGAATTGATCCATTACAATTATCAGCGTTAAAAGAAAGTACTTCTGGAGGTCTTTTAGGTTTATTGAATGCATTCACAGGAGGAGCATTTGCCAGAGCGTCTGTTATGGCTCTTGGTATTATGCCGTATATTTCTGCTTCTATTGTAGTTCAGTTAATGGGAATTGCGGTTCCTTATTTACAGAAATTACAGAAAGATGGAGAAAGTGGACGAAAAAAAATCACACAAATAACCAGATGGTTGACTATTGGAATTACCTTAGTGCAAGCACCTACGTACATTACAGCTATTAAAACTCAGTTTGGTTTAGGCCCTGAAGCGTTTCTGGTAAGTGGTGCAACTTTTTGGGTGTCATCAATCATCATTCTAACTTCAGGTACAATTTTTGCGATGTGGTTAGGAGAGCGTATTACAGACAAAGGTGTTGGTAATGGTATTTCATTATTAATTACTGTAGGGATTATTGCTAATTTTCCAGCAGCATTTTTACAAGAATTTGTTGCTAAAACAACAAATGCTGGAGCTGGTGGAATCATGATGATTTTAATTGAAATTATAGTTTGGTTTGTTGTAATCTTATTAACTGTACTTTTAGTTACTGCTGTTCGTAAGATAGCAGTTCAATACGCCAGAAGAACAGTTGCCGGAAACATTCAAAATGTAGCAGGTTCTAGGGATTATATTCCTCTAAAATTAAATGCTGCTGGAGTGATGCCAATTATATTTGCACAAGCAATTATGTTTTTACCAGTTGCTTTAGCACAAAGGTATCCAGCAATTGCTAGTTTACAAGACATGAATGGATTATGGTACAATCTTATTTTTGCACTGTTAATCATTATTTTTAGTTATTTTTATACGGCGATTACCATTCCTACGAATAAGATGGCGGATGATCTAAAAAGAAGTGGTGGATTCATACCTGGTATTAGACCAGGCAAAGACACAGCAGATAGATTAGATTCTGTATTGTCTAGAATTACGTTCCCTGGTTCATTATTTTTGGCAGCACTGTCAATTTTACCAGCAATTGTAGTTCAGTTTGGAGTACAACAAGGGTGGGCCATGTTTTATGGTGGAACCTCATTAATAATTATGGTTGGTGTAGCAATTGACACATTGCAACAAATTAATTCGTATTTATTGAATCGTCATTATGATGGATTAATGAAAGCGGGAAATAGCAACAGAAAATCGAATAAATAATATGGCTAAGCAATCAGCAATTCAACAAGACGGAACTATTACAGAAGCATTATCAAATGCCATGTTTCGTGTAGAATTAGAAAATGGACATATTGTAACGGCACATATTTCAGGTAAAATGCGTATGCATTATATTAAATTATTACCCGGAGATAAGGTAAAATTAGAAATGAGTCCGTATGATTTAACAAAAGCAAGAATTACTTACAGATACTAAAAAAAAAACAAAACAGATGAAAGTTAGAGCATCAGTTAAAAAAAGAAGTGCCGACTGCAAAATTGTTCGCAGGAAAGGTAGATTATATGTGATTAATAAACAAAATCCTAGATTTAAACAAAGACAAGGGTAATGGCAAGA